>CAIYVS010000128.1 GCA_903929655.1 uncultured Bacteroidota bacterium
AACAAATTATCACTGGTTATACCTGTTATGTTTTCTGTTATTTTATATAATGAGCATTTAGGCATATACAAGATCGCAGGTATTATACTGGCTTTTCCGGCGGTCTATTTCACATCCAGGGTAAAGGGTGAAGATAATAAAGCTCAGAATCTTTTTATCGCGGCGCTCTTATTTATTGGCAGCGGACTTTTAGATACTCTTGTAAAATTTGTAGAGACCCATTATCTGCCTTCTGCACATGCACAAGCTATTTATCTTATTTACGCATTTACCGTTGCAGGCTCCATTGGCATCATCCTTATCGCAATTTTGGCAGCCCTGAAAAAAACAGCATTGCACTGGCGCAATCTTGTTATAGGCATTATACTTGGTGTGCCTAATTATTTCTCCATTTACTATCTTGTAAGGCTTTTAAACAGCAATTACCTGCAAAGCTCTGCTGCAATACCTGTTAATAATATTGCCATCCTTGTTGTTACTACATTAATGGCGATCCTTTTTTTCAGGGAGAAAGTCACGGTTCAAAGGGTTCTGGGATTGGTATTATCAGTGGTGGCTATATTATTAATTGCGTTGGGAGATTTTCATGGAAGAAGTATATAAATACAAGACGATAGCGGAGCCAGGCTATGGCGAGTTTAAAGACAGGGGCAGTAAATTCCTTGCCTACGCCTACCCTATTCTATCAGCACAGGAAGTAAAAGAAAAGATACAAGTATTGAAGAAGGAACATCCAAAGGCAGTGCATCATTGCTATGCTTATCGTATAGGTATTGACGGCAAACAATTCAGGGCGGTTGATGATGGGGAACCTTCGGGTAGTGCAGGCAAGCCCATTCTGGGGCAGATCGATAGCGCTGGCCTGACTAATGTCCTGGTAGTGGTAGTGAGGTATTGGGGTGGTAGTTTGCTGGGTGTGCCTGGCTTGATCAGTGCTTATAAAACCGCTACAGCAGCAGCTTTTTCAGGAGTAGCACAAACTGAAAAATGGGTAGAGGATATATATGAGATCAATTTTGATTACCCTGTTATGGGTGAGGTCTTATATTTATTGAAACAATCAGAAGCCAGCATTTATAAACAGGACCTGCAATTATTTTGTAGTATAAAAGCTGGGATACCCAAGAAATTTAGTGAGGCTTATTTGCAAAAGCTGTCAGAAATACGAGGTGTAAAGATCGAAAAGGTTAAGGAAGAATAAACATAGCCTTCAATTGTTTAGTAATATTCTATAAATTTGAATAAGATGAAACAAGCCTTTTTATTTTTTATCTGCATTTTTCACCCTTCTATGGCATTTTGTCAATGGAACATTTCACACGACTCAATGATTAAACAGATAATGGAATTGCATGAGTACAAGGTTGAGGAGAAGGAAGTCGGAACGCCAGTGGGTAATTATTATGATAGGATTATGTTTGTCCATTTCATTACCCAATACTTTGATTCGACAGATGATACAAGTAAACATTTAATAAAGGATATCGCGAAAATTACGATGATGCAGACAGTTGGGAGTGGTTGCCCAGCTTATGATACCAATGACTTCACCATTTTTTATTCTCAGAAGCTCAAAAAGGTTGTCTCAATAAAGAAAGGCGATATCGATTGGCTAAAATGAATACAATTGAAACAAGTTATTTAGTACTTGCGCCACTCCTGTTTAAATATCTTTCTTCTATTTTATTTACAGAAACAATGTGGTAAGTTTTGGGGTCGTAATAAATATTATATACGGGGGTTTGATTATGATAATTGATCAATTCAGCCATTTGGATAAGGGCAAGACTGGAATCGATCTTTAGCTTGTTCAGCACTATTTCTGCATTTTGTTTGTTTTTATCCTGGAACCTTTTCATTTTCTCCACTTCAGTCCTGTATTCTTTTAGCCGCTTGATCCTGAACATAACAGGATTGTTTTGACAATAAACAGCAAACGAACAAGACAAGAAAAATGAAAGCAATATGAAATATCTCATAAGAGGAGTAAACGGAATATTCATAAAAATAAAAATAGCCTTTATTTATTAATAACTTTGTTACAGTTGTTCTGCCACAGAAATATTAACATTCTTGAAAGAAATAGAAAAAAACACACAATTAATAAAACAAGAAGCACTTCGCCTTGGCTTTGCACAATGCGGCATTGCTATGGCCGGACAACTTGATGATGATGCCCGCAGGCTGGAAAGCTGGCTGCACAAAGGTTATCATGGAAAAATGCAGTATATGGAGAACCATTTTGATCTCCGTACAGACCCGAGGAAACTGGTGCCGGGGGCTAAGTCTGTTATCACATTGCTGCTCAACTATGCTCCACAAGAAGAACAAAATTCATATGCGCCTAATATAGCCAAATACGCATTCGGAACCGATTATCACTATGTCATAAAAGATAAGTTGAATGCACTTTTAGATTTTATAAGGGTCCAAATCGGCGAAGTAAACGGGCGTGGTTTTGTTGACAGTGCACCAGTGCTGGAACGTAGCTGGGCCATGCGTAGCGGGCTGGGCTGGATCGGGAAGAATGCCAATTTACTTACGAGGCATTCGGGCTCTTTTTTATTTATCGCTACTTTAATAACGGACCTTGACTTAGTATTTGATGCAGCCTTTACAACAGATCATTGTGGCACTTGTACACGATGTATCGACGCGTGCCCCACACAGGCTATTGTTGGCCCCGCTGAAGTAGATGCAAGCAAGTGCATTTCCTATCTTACTATTGAGCTAAAAGATGCCCTGATCCCATCAGAATTTCATGATAAGATGGACAACTGGATGTTTGGCTGTGATGTGTGCCAGGATGTATGTCCGTGGAACCGCTTTGCAAAACCAAACACAGAGCCTGCATTTACTCCTATACCCGAAATCCTCAATTTATCCCAACAGCAGTGGGAAGAAATGAGTGAAGATTCATTCCGCAGGATCTTTAAAAACTCCCCGCTTGCCCGCCCGAAATGGAAAGGCATACAGAGAAATCTGAAGGCAATAAAAATGATCTGAAATAGTTGCACACCTTTACTTCTCTATAGTCTAATATTCATTCCGCAAATAAAGTTGGGGGTAATATACTTCCTCATTTCGTGAGACTGCTTCGTGCCTCGCAGTGACGCGAGTGGATAAATAATTACCTATTCAGAATCAATGGTAGGTTCAAGATCAGCCCTGTATATACTCCATTTCCTTACAGTCATAAAGTTTCAAAATCTATATTTCCAAAATCTTCCATAACTTCTTTAATGTCTGATAAGAAAATAGGATCCTGAGCAGCTTGTTTCAATAAAGAAAGTTTTTCAGACCTGGTATCAACTCCGTCATCAACTATTACCAATACTTTCTTATTATCTTTAAAACCGTCGGGAAGATGGATAGTAAGTTGGTGGTTTTTTACATCACAAATTTGCCTGATCGTCATACCTAAATGTTTTATCTAAAGTTACGAATTAAGTAGTAAAATTTAGCTGATATCCCCAACCATGTCTGCAGGTTTCACCCATTCGTCAAATTGCTCTGCTGTAACATAGCCCAAATCGATAGCTGTCTGTTTTAAAGTTTTCCCTTGTTTATGAGCTGTCTGTGCTATTTCTGCTGCCTTGTAATAACCTATTTTAGTATTCAGGGCTGTCACCAGCATCAATGAATTGTTTACATGCTTTGCTATATTAGCTTCTATAGGCTCCAAACCCTCAGCGCACTTGTCATTGAATGATACACAACCATCGCCTATCAGTCTCGCACTGTGCAGGAAGTTATAGATCATTACAGGTTTAAAAACATTGAGCTCAAAATGCCCGGTAGCGCCGCCAATATTGATGGCTACATCATTGCCCATTACCTGTGCCGCTATCATGGTTAATGCTTCGCACTGGGTAGGGTTTACTTTGCCCGGCATAATAGAAGAACCAGGTTCGTTATCGGGTATGTGTATCTCCCCTATTCCGCTGCGTGGCCCTGAACTGAGCATACGGATATCGTTTGCTATCTTCATGAGGCTTACTGCAACAGTCTTTAAAGCGCCATGTGCTTCCACTATAGCATCGTGAGCAGCAAGGCTCTCAAACTTATTTTCTGCTGTAATAAAAGGCAAGCCTGTAAGATCTGCTATCTGTTTTGCTACTTTTTCCGAATAGCCTTTGGGTGTATTAATACCTGTACCTACGGCGGTGCCACCCAATGCCAGTTCGCTAAGATGTGCGAGACTATTGTTGATGGCACGCAGGCCATGATCTAACTGAGAAACATAGCCGCTTATTTCCTGTCCTAATGTAAGCGGGGTTGCATCCATAAAATGGGTGCGTCCTATCTTCACTATATGCATAAAGTCTTTCGACTTCTTAGCGAGTGTATCTCTTAGCTTTTTTATTCCCGGAATGGTTACATCCATCAGCATTTTATATGCTGCTATGTGCATTGCTGTGGGGAAAGTATCGTTGGATGATTGTGATTTGTTTACGTCATCATTAGGATGGATGAATTTTTCTTTATCAGTCAATTTACCACCATTCATTACATGTGCACGATAAGCAACCACTTCATTCACATTCATGTTGGATTGTGTACCTGAGCCTGTTTGCCAAACCACCAAAGGAAATTCTTTATCCAGTTTACCTTCCAGTATCTCGTCACATACTTTTCCTATCAGATCGCACTTTTCTTTTGGCAATACGCCCAGTTCTGTATTGGTAATGGCGGCGGCCTTCTTGAGGTAAGCAAATGCCCTGATAATTTCTTTAGGCATCCGGTTAATGTCCTGCGCTATTTTAAAATTCTCGATTGAACGTTGAGTTTGTGCGCCATACAAAGCATCTTTGGGCACTTTTACTTCGCCCATTGTGTCTTTTTCAATACGGTATTCCATTTTATATTTATGATTTTTAATTTATGATATTATTGACGGGGCAAAGGTAATTTGACAATTTGAGAATGTATAGAACTATTTGTCTTTTACGTACATTGTTGAAAGAATAATATACTTGAAACCTACAAAATATGGGGCAATCGCTTGTACAAAATTATATTCATATTATATTCAGCACCAAAAACAGGGAGGCTCTCATTCGTTCACCTTATGAGGATGAATTGCACAGTTATATCGGCGGTATCTGCAAAAACCTGGAATGTCATCCAATAAAAATAGGAGGCTATACAGACCATGTCCATATACTTTGTATGTTATCAAAGAAAATAGCTTTGATGAAATTACTGGAGGAAGTGAAATCCCATTCATCGAAATGGATGAAAACAAAGGATGAATCACTTAGATATTTCTACTGGCAGGATGGCTACGGTGCATTTTCGGTGAATCCATCACAAATAGACATAGTTACAGAATACATAAGGAACCAACATACACATCATAGCAAGACAACATTCCAGGAAGAATATAAAGCATTCTTGAAGAAATATAAAGTGGAGTATGACGAACGCTATGTGTGGGACTAAGATATATCGCCCTTTCAGGGCTATACACTGATTAGTGAGTTATGTCACAGGGCTACACCCTGTGTTGTTGTATTATGCCCTTTCAGGGCATAAAGCAATACAAATTATCCAAGTCTCAAATTGCAATAATATCCAAAAAATAAAAGCCTGTATCCCAATTAGCATCTTTGTTATCAACAGGCGTATATTTTTTATAAACGACTTCCCCTTTAGTTATTGGTATTGCAGAAGTAAAGAAAGGGGCATTATATACAAAGCTATGGTACTCTCCGTTCTCTCCGCAGGCGTCTACATTGGCCGGTAGGTCGTTAAGAAAATCATTGTCAATCTTTCGTCCTAAAAATTCTTTGCCCAGGTATTTATCATTTACACAGACAATGATGGCTTCGATTCCTGCGGCCTCTACCATTCGAACCAGGTCGCGTGTATCTTTTTTCCATAAAGGGAATATCGCTTTAAACCCTACCTGTTCTAATTGTTGTTCCCTGTATTGCTTCAGGTCTTCAAGAAAAATATCTCCGAAAGCAGCAGTACTAATTCCTTCTTTTTTATATCCTGACAAGGTTTGCTGCATGGCATTTTTATACACATCATCATTTGGGCTGGCGGGCAATTTTACTTTAATGAGGGGCAAGCCCATTCTTGCTGCCTGCATATCCAATAGCTCCTCCCTCACCCCGTGCATAAATACCCTGTCATACTCTGCACTTAATGTGGTAAGTAGTTTTGAGACTTTGTAGTCCTGATTTTGCAAAAGCAAATGGTATGCGAGGGCTGCATCTTTGCCTGAGCTCCAGTTTAAAACAATTGGTTCATTTTCATCCATATCCGGCGTAATCCCGACAAATATAGGATGATAAGGCTAGCGTTTAAGACCGATATTATCCATTTTGCGGGTAATGGGTTTTTTATTGAATATTTTTTTCCTGGCTGTTGTTTTGATAGTTTGCTGAGAAGGTGTTTCATTTTCTATTCCAGACCCGGCCTGATAATCGTCCTGCTGAGCGGGATGTGAGGTGGTGGTTGCTATGTGAATAGTTTTATCCTTTTTTATCCCTGGGTGCGCCTGGGGCTGTTCTGCAAGTGATTGATTTTCAGTAATATTTTCCTGATTTTTATCTTTTTTAGAAAAAATATTATCGCCGGAATTATCAACATTATTCAGTTGTAAGTCGTGAGTGGTAAGTCGTAAGTCAGGTGTTTTTGGGGTTATAGTTTCAGGGGGTTGCGGAGCTATGTCATCTTCTTCAGCAAGAAGGTGTTGATCTTCGAGCCATGAGGAATCGTAGCCCAAATCCATGGACTTTACCTTTTTCTGAATGAAATTATCGCAAAGGAGAGTTACTTCCCGAACAATTTGGCATTTATCTCTTTCGAGACCATTTGTAAACTCTGTCATCATCTCTATTGCTTCGGGCAAAGCGAGATTGGGCATTTGTTTAATACCTGCGAGGAGTTTTCGCTGCACTTCTGCTTCGTGCCTGTCGGGGAAACGCTGTTCCGGTGCACGGGTGAGTATGGCGATTTGCAGATGGGCAAGCTGGGAGTAGAGATTGTTCTTAAGAAAGAGGGGCATTTGCCTGGCTGCATTGCGGGCTTCGCGCCATTTGTTTTGCTTTATCCAGTAGGATAAGGTTTTAGCATGGATATTGAGATCGGCTGCGATCTGCGCTTGTGTTTTCCGGCCGTTGAAGTATTGTTCGCGGGCGGCTTCCTGAATTGTTGTTGTTATCATGACATGTGATTAAATGTGATAAATGTGTGGGCTAAGGTTAGTTATAACCAGCGTTTATGCGGTTGGTGAGGCTCGTAAAGGGATGCTTCTTTTTTTCATAGGGGTCCAATTTTCTGACAAAGGTAAAAAGAGGTAAAACAGGTATCAAAAAAAGATATCGACATTTTGAGGGGTACAAAATGGGTGAAAGGCTTTGCTGTGGCTGATTTCCGGAATCAATTTTCATGCCGGCTACCTGTAATTCTTGTGCATTTGCCACTTGTTCTATATGTGGAAATAAATTCCTTTCTTCAAACCTGATA
>CAIYVS010000129.1 GCA_903929655.1 uncultured Bacteroidota bacterium
ACAACCGCAGCCTTTATTCTCATCCTGGCCTCCTTGCTGTTATCTATTTGGCAATTTCCCCGAGTCCAAGTTCGTTCAGCTTTTGTGCTGTCGGGGCACCGTCCTTACTCCAGCCCCGGAGTTCAGAATTACTTTTATATGCTCTTTTCTTTTTTGTTATCAAGTGGGTTGTATAATCTATTGTGAGTGTGTTGTTGCATATAAGAATTGTGCTTAGAAATGTATATCTCTTTTTCTCTTGCTTTAATCAATTAAGTTTCTTTTGAAAGGAGGATATCAGAAACAAGTGATGTTTAATAATTAATATTGTTTGAGGACCAGAATATGTGGCAATTTATCATATTTATATAATTTATTATGCATTTTGGGAAATAATCTAAAATTCATTTTGAGGTGCTGTCTTTTGGAAAATTATATTTAATATTACAGTCAATATTGAGTAGTTTTATTGCTCAATGATTGATTAGTTAGTATGTGACTGACGGTGGCGAAGCCATGCAAATGATGAAAAAAAGCTCAATAGATTTCAAGATCAGATGTTAGATACCCTTATTTCATCAAGAACGAGAATTAAGTTACTGCTTCGGTTATTCCTTAACCCGAATAGCACTGCTTATCTGAGGGGTATGGCGGAGGAATTTAATGAGAGCACGAATTCTATTAGGCTGGAACTGAACCGGTTTGAAGACGCGGGTATGCTGGTTTCGAAAAATGAAGGCAATAAGAAGGTGTATAAAGCGAATGAACAACACCCTTTATTCAAAGACATAAATAATATTGTTCTTAAATATCTTGGAATTGACAGCATTATCGAAAATGTGATAAAAAGGGCAGGAAATTTGCAGAAAGTATATTTGACTGGCGATTATGCGGTAGGAAAGGATTCCGGAATAATTGACCTGCTTTTTGTGGGTGAGATTGATAAGGCTTACCTGACGAACTTAATAAGCAAGGCGGAGGGTTTAATCGGGAAAAAAGTAAGATACCTAACGTATGGCATACATGAATGGGAATTGTATAACCAGAATGGGATAAATTATGGGAAAAACCTTTTACTTTGGGAAAATAAAGTTGTAATGTGATGCCCTGGTATGTATTATATACAAAATCCCGAAATGAGAAAAAGTTGAGTGGCACGCTGAAGGAAAAAGGTATGGAAGTGTATTGCCCGTTGCAAGAGACTATGAAGCAATGGAGTGACAGGAAGAAGAAGGTACTTGAACCTGTTTTCAGATCTTATGTTTTTGTTTTTTTAAATGATTATTCTAAAGATAATGTAGAAGTATTACGAACGCCCGGTGCGGTTCGTTTTTTATGGTGGCTCGGGAAACCAGGAATTGTGAAGGATGAGGAGATACAGGCAATACGTGATTTTTTGAATTCGTATAAAAATGTGAAATTGACTTTTGAACTTCAGCCAGGGGATAAAGTGATGATCCAGGAGGGACCTTTGAAGGAGAGAAGCGGAAAAGTGTTATCAATTCGCGGAGCAAAGGCTGTTTTGCACCTCAGCTCAATCGGGATGAATTTAATTGCCGAAATTGCGGCCCAGTCGTTATTGAGAATAGCTGAGTAAGAATAAAATAAATATTTTTTTTTAATTTTTTAAAATAGTATGAATATGCGATTTGCTATTATAAATGGATTTATCATTTTGTCGTTCATGTCTTTGTTTTCTTGCATGTCACCAAAGAAATTCATTTATTTTAAGGATATTCCGGACTCTATTTATTTGACTCCTTATGTAATAAAGATGAGTGAATACACGGATCCCAAAATTCAGGCAAATGATGTGTTGTCGGTATCTATACAGACTTTAGATCCGACTACTGTAAATATGAACAATGTGGTTCAGGGTGGTGGTAACGCGATTGCAAATACTATTGCAAATAATAATCCGAATGCTGTTGGTCCAGCGGGGTTTGAAGTGGATAAGAATGGTTATATTGATTTGCCTCTTGTTGGCAGAACCCAGGTTGCGGGCCTTAGTTTAACTGAAGCGAAGGCTGTTATTTCCAGGAAAGCAGCTTTGTATTATAGGGATCCGGTAGTGAATGTCAGGTTTCTAAATTTCACTATCACTCTTTTAGGAGAAATCGGTGCAAGGCAGTATACATTCCCCAATGAAAAAGTAAGTATCCTTGATGCTATAGCCCAGGGTGGCGATCTGAGTTTTACAGGGAGAAGGGATAATATATTGCTAATACGGGAGGAGGATGGCGAAAAAAAGTTTGTTCGTTTAAACATTAATAATTCTGACATTTTCAGGTCGCCTTACTTTTATTTGAAACAAAGAGATTTAATTTATATTGAGCCTAATAGAGGTAAAGTTTTAACATCTTCGGATGTTGTTTTTCAAAGAAATGTCAGTTTGATTACGATATTATTCTCGACAATTAGCATTGGATTTGGTGTTTACACAATTTTTAAAAAGTAATAAATTATATATAAATGCAGGATACTCAGAATGCGAATTCTTCTGACTGGCAAGGGGAACAGAGTTCATTTAATTTAAAAAGAATAATTGGCACTGTTTTATCTTATTGGCCACGATTTGTAGGTTCTTTAATAGTAGCTCTTTTAATAGCGTTCCTTTATTTGCGTTATACTTTGCCGGTTTACAATATACATGCTAAAATGCTGATATTGGATGATAAAAGCCCTGGAACAGTAGAGTCTAATGTATTTCAGGGGATGGGTTTAATAAATAAGCGCAGGAGTGTGGATAATGAAGTGGAGGTGCTGAAAAGCTATACCTTAATGGAGCGGGTGGTGAAGGATTTGCAATTAAATGTTCGCTTTTTCACAAAAGGCAGAATTAAATCTTTAGAGGTATTTAACAGCAAACCTTTTACTTTCAACATTATTGAATATGCCAGTGATAAGCAAAGGTTTTCTTATAAAATAAAGCCTACTGAATCCGGATTTTCGTTGTCGAGTTTGGATAAAACTTATTCCGGTAAATGGAATGATACGCTTAATCTGCCTGTTGGTAAGGTGGTCATTTCCCGCTGCGCCAGTAGTAATGTGGAATGGAAAAAAGAAGATGAGTATTTAATTTCAATATCTCCTATAGATCGGAAGAGCGTCGTGTAG
>CAIYVS010000130.1 GCA_903929655.1 uncultured Bacteroidota bacterium
TCCAATGAAAATTTGCAAAAACTACTCACACAGAAAGACCCATAACAACATAACCAAGATTAGCCAATACAGCTCCACAATAGGAACTTTACTTGCGCTTTCATTTCAAAACCCATATTTTCTATTTGCAGTATTTTTAGAAAAAAATAGCTACCTGTTTTTTTACTCCGGTCGCGATATGTGATGTTCAGGAACTTCACCTTATTAACATCCGAGATAAAGCCGGGAAAATGTTCTAATCCTCTGTTATCGCCGCCTCTATTCATATAGGTCATGTTATAACGATAACTGTCCAGTGTTTCAATTACAAAATAATTGTGCTTGTCTGTATCTTCAAGCATCTTCCATATTCCCAGCAATCGTTTATCGATCTTTACAATAGGTTTGTCATCAATAGGAACAGGCGCATAGCTTTCACATGATATGAACTGCATTGATAACAAAAAGCAAATGCTATAAAAAAGATACATTTCAATAAGCTTCCTCATAAAATAAATTACATTCAAAAATAATAATTCATTTTGGTTTTTCCGGTAGGTATAGCTAATGATGTACCACGATTTTTTTACATAGCACCTGTCCATTCTCATCTTCAATTCTCAAAACGTAAACTCCTGTGGGTATATCTGCAACATCAAAAGTTGTTTGCTGTAACACATGCTTCTGTTTTAATACAACCTCTCCCAGGATATTAATAAGGGATACAGTGTGCTTGTTATTGCTGGGCAACTTTATGCTTAATTCATTGTTGGCAGGATTGGGATAAACATTCATTGATTTATCTGGACCTGACATCGAGGAAACACCCAGTAAATGGCAACCATAACATTCTAAACCATTTTTCTTACAGGCCTCCTGAAACTTATAATTACTCGTACAGCCCGGTGGTCCTACTATAAGAGGGATACCTGAATAACTTTCTACGTCTAACGCACCAACACCTGCTTTATACCTGTTAGCATTTGTTCCGCAATATTCAAAATGAGGACCAGGGAGTACATTAACTCCATTCGTAAAATCATAATACCATGCATATACGCTGCTTATAAAACAATTAGAAGTATCGTAAGGAAAGTAATAATATACCTCATGTACATTCCATTCTTCAGGCATTCTAACCGTATCAAACAACATTGTGTTCATAATATTAGTGTTAGTTGTATTGGCAGTTGGCCCCCAACTTGTACTGCCAACCTGTGCGTCTGTATGCCCAATCGAAGTTTCTACATTGGTATAGCTTACCCCATTGGCAGAGACAGTTTTCGAAATAATGCTATCATACGATGTACTATAGATATAGACCTGTGCACTTTCATAATCCGTTTCTGATTGGGTAGATATCACATCACCAATATTATAATCATATATTTCGCTTAAGGTGGGATAATGAAAAGTGGTCAAATCAAATTGCTGATAATTATCAATCACATTATAAGATGCCCAATATCCATACAAATACCCATGCACCTGTACCATACTAAAATAGTAATCAAAAGCGTCATAGCCACTTGAGTCCCTGTAAGGGAATGTATACAGGTCGAATACCTTTACAAACCCGTGTTCTTTACTAAGTATGATCCTGAAATTATTGACAGGGCTATTCGTAACAATATTTCCATTATTATATGCAGTAATGGATAAAGTTTTTACAGAATCCAAAACGCTTAAAACCGTCATAGTATCAACAGAAACAACATCAGCCATATAATAAACAGGGCTTGTATCGCTGTAAAATATCCAGTTATCTCCTGCTATAGCCTGCGTTCTGATCACAACAGTATCATTCCCAATATCATCAAATAGAAATGTACCATCTGCCTGTTTAACAACTTTCTTGCCTAACCAGCTTCCACCATTAGAATCAAATACAGGCATTAAAGTAGTGTTGCCCCTCATAGAATGGAAAGGATAATAGATCGTATCCGTTCCACTGGTTTTTATAGAATCAATACGCATGCCACGCAAGTACCCATTTGCATTAGTAAAAAATTGCTTGATATTTGGCAAAAAGCAATTCCAGTTTTGGGCTGATACAAAAAAGGCATTTAATAATAAAATCAGTAATAAGAGTAACGTTTTCTTCATTGGGCTTATCTTTTAGGAATGAACAGAATTATATAAATATAAGACGTATTTCTTCATATAAGCTCTAATAATTATTACTATTTTTTAAAATTTCTCTAA
>CAIYVS010000131.1 GCA_903929655.1 uncultured Bacteroidota bacterium
ACAGTGTCGCTCTTTAAATTTTTAAAATAAAGAGCCTTATAAAAAGTAAAGCATAATTCACTATCGCTATTATAATACCCTGTATAAATCATAAAACCAAGTCCGCTTTGCTGTGTAAACAGATCAGGAATACTATCACAATTATAATCTGCCAATACCATGTAATCCGTTACAGGCGGGAAATTTAATTCGTATTTTGGATCATACACATATTTCGGATGTCCTGCAGTTCCTTTATTAATAAAAACTCTTACCTCAACCCATTTTTCAAAAACTACAAGATCGGGAAGCCCGTCACCATTAACATCTCCCATAGAAAACTGCGGTTTGTTAAAACCTCCGCTCCATGCCATCACCTGCTCATGTCCTGATTGGTCATATACTTTTACACTGGAATCATAGGTAAAAACAGGCCCTTCAGACTGTGCACTTGCAATACCAATATTTAACAAGCTGATAAACAGTAATAGTAAATGGGGTTTGAGTTTCATATTAAAGGATTTGTAAGCTAATTTACATAAAATATATTGAAAACATATAATAGACATGTTATGCCTGAGAAAAGACACAAAATGTCCGGGAAAAGGTTGGGTTTTTATCTTTTTAAAGGAGAATCCGGCTCATTATAAAAATGCTTGTAAACCAATTTGTCAGCCAGGCCAGGAAAAAGCTTATTCAGATAAACCGCCAGCTTGCCCTGCCTGGTCATAATAACCGTCCTTTTGCGTTTTTCCACTGCATCAATTATAATCCTTGCACACTCCTCCGGGCTCATCAGTTTCTTTTCATCAAGAGGCGTTTCGGCCTGTAAACTCCCATCCGAGCTCCGGGCCACCTTACGGATATTGGATGCCGTAAAACCGGGGCTCACCCACATCACATGGGTACCACTATATAAAAGTTCGGTGCGCAAAGATTCCAGGAAACCCTGCATAGCATGTTTGGAAGCAGAATACCCCGTACGGGCAGGCAAACCCCTATACCCCGCAATAGACGATACCCCAACTATTACCCCCGAATTACTGAGTATGGAAGGCAATGCATATTTGGTACAATACACCATACCCCAGAAATTCACATCCATCAACTCTTTGATCACAGAAAGCTCTGTATCCTGGAACAATGCCCGCATGCTGATGCCCGCATTATTGATCAACACATCTATCCTACCCCAATGCTTTAGTACATATTCTGCAAAACCCTTACAATCACTTTCCTTGCTCACATCAGCTTCAAAAAAAATCACATTCTGTTCAGCACTGCCTTTAAAAGCATCCTTCAGTTTTTCAATATTCCTGGCACACACTGCAACTTTGGCATTCCTGCTCAAAGCCGCTTCTGCCAATGCTTTCCCTATACCAGATGAGGCTCCCGTAATTACTACAACTTTATCTCTCAATGAATACATAAACGCAATAAAAAAGTAAAGTTAATCGTTCACATCTTTTTAACTGCGATAAAAAAACAAATAACAAAGAAAAAGATTTTCAGACTTGGTGGATAACTATATAAGCAACTGATAATACAATATAATACTTTCACTATATCAAAATACAAAGACGGAAACAATATGAAAGTAATGATCATTATGGGATCTGAGAGCGACAAAGGCATTATGCAGGAATGCAGTAACTGGCTCAAATGGTTTGATATAGAGAACGATATGATCGTCGCATCTGCCCACAGAAATCCCGATAAAGTAAGAGAGCTTATGGTAACAGCCAAAGAAAAAGGTTATGGTGCCGTAGTTGCAGCAGCAGGCATGGCAGCAGCATTGCCCGGCGTATGTGCAGCATACACATCATTACCCGTATTGGGCGTGCCGCTGGATGGCGGACTGCCCGGCGGTATAGATGCCCTTTACAGTATCGTACAAATGCCGGCAGGTCTCCCCGTAGGCACCCTCGCAGTAGGCAAAGCAGGTGCCCGCAATGCAGCCGTGCTCTGTGCCAGGATATTTGCCCTCTCCAACGAAAAAACAGCAGCCAAAGTGGAAGAATTTAAACAAACAGGATATAAAATCTGAGAAAATAACATGGGTCTAACAGCTCATGGCATACATATTGTACATGATATTTTATCTCTTCACTTAAAACTAACGTACTTTGACAGAAGCCATCATTAACCTTGAAACTGTTAATCCGATCGAATTCTTCGGCATTAATAACAGCAAATTCGAGATCCTGAAACGCAAATACCCACTTTTAAAAATTTTATCCCGCGGCACCCAAATAAAACTATCAGGTCAGCCTGATGAAGTAGCCGGGGCACAAACCAAAATAGCACAGGTGATAAAATACCTGGAACGTAACGGACACCTCTCAGAAACCTACTTCTCTAAAATTCTCGGAGACGAAGACAGCCCCGAAATGGTAGCAGAAGATCTGAGCAATAGCGATATCCTCGTTTTCGGGCCCAACGGCAAAGTCATCCGCGCCAAAACCCAGAACCAGAAGCTGATGGCCCAGGCATCCGAGAAAAATGATGTTCTCTTTGCCATAGGCCCCGCTGGTACCGGTAAAACATATACAGCCGTTGCTCTTGCAGTAAGGGCACTGAAAAACAAAGCAGTAAGAAAGATCATTCTCACACGTCCCGCAGTAGAAGCCGGCGAAAGCCTCGGTTTCCTCCCCGGCGACCTGAAAGAAAAGATCGATCCCTACCTCAGGCCCCTTTATGATGCACTGGACGATATGATACCCAGCGATAAGCTAAGCTATTATATGGCAAACCGCATTATCGAAATTGCCCCCCTCGCATACATGCGCGGCCGCACACTCGATAACGCCTTTATCATTCTTGATGAGGCACAAAACGCCACCGACCTGCAGCTAAAAATGTTCCTTACGCGTATTGGTTCTTCGGCAAAGGCCATCATCACCGGCGACCTTACTCAGATCGATTTGCCTAAAAATCAGAAATCGGGCTTAATAAAAGCAGCCAATATCCTGAAAAATATTGATGGCATAGCACAGATAACACTAGACGAATCCGACGTAGTACGCCACCGCCTCGTAAAAATGATCATCAGGGCTTACGAATCAGAACAAGTAAAAGAAGAACAACACGAAGAAAAAAACAGGGCTGCCTACAAAAACATACAAGGCACATAAATAATAAAGGCTCCTTATGGCAACATAAGGAGCCTTTTAAAAAAACTGGATTTTCACCAGCTTCATATTACTATTATCAGCATCGTTGTGTCACTCACTTGTACGCCTGTAATCCTATGCAGCACACTTATTCTTTCAGTATTTTTCTTACTGCTACATTCCCATTTTCATCTGTCAATTGCAGAAAATAAATACCCTTTGCAAAATCTCTTGTATCAATAATTGTTTCCCGGTAAAAGCTGGTACTACACATCAATTGCCCAATGGCATTATACACTCGCACAGTCCCCTCTCCATTGTCATACTGAGCTTGTCGAAGTAGGGATACGGTGAGGTCAAAAGGATTGGGCCACACCGTCACCTCCCCTTTGGAGAGGACGGGAGAGCTTACCTTTGAACTCAAACTATCCACTTCCACCACCACCGTATCATAAGTTGTTACCCCGCACAGCGTTTGCGCCAGTATATAAGTATGGTAGCTGCCCAACACATTGTCATGTATCCAAATCCCTGCGTTCAGGGTATCTATCAGTACACCATCCCTATACCATTCTATACCCGGTATCGTCTCATCCCTGCCTATAAAAATACTGTCCAGGTATCCTTTATGTAGTGTATCACTCCCCCATGCATAGGCTTTCGTATCACTTTCTATTACACTTACATCATCTACTAAATAGTACGCAGCCTCATATATTTGCGCATTCATTTTAAATATTACTTTGCTCGTATTAGTGTCACTAAAAAAATTACCTATAGTTATAAACCTTTCTGTGCCATTTGCCGTAAAGCTACCCTCAACTTTCACCCAATGTAATGTATCTTTTATTATGGCACTTTCTATTACCTGTGGTGTCCATTGGGTTTGTGGCATCCCGCAAGTTATAACTGCTGTATCTATAAGTCCGTTATCCAGGTACGCGCCTATATTATTTACTGCATAGTGAGATTCTTGTTCCTGTGTTACATAAAACGTTACACAATAATTCTTTCCTGCCGTCAGTGGCTGGTATAATCTTCCCTGCAAATAATCCCGGATATATAAATTCCCTGCCGTAGTATCTATCCAATACATCAGTACCTGCGCCATACCTTTCCCTGTTCTGGGGTAATGAAAAAAAGATGAATTGTCAGGTGCACTTGCTTCATTCCAATTTCCACTGTCACAGGTATTCATATAATCTGGTTTACCATCTCCTACATTAGCACCGTTTGTATCTATAGCACGCCAATAATAAGCAAATCTTATCTGGTCTCCAGCAAAAGGGCAAGTATCATATTTTTCAAGACTAG
>CAIYVS010000132.1 GCA_903929655.1 uncultured Bacteroidota bacterium
CCTGGTGCCATGAAACGAATTTGCAAACAGTGTAAAATTGAAAAACCGATTGAGGAGTTCTTTAAAAACAGAAGGTCCGCAGATGGTCGGTTACATGTCTGCAAACTATGTTTTAAAGAAAATACAAAAAGGTATTATGAAGATAATCCGGATAAGAAAAAGTCATATTATAAATCACAATGGAATCCAAATATCCGTCATGGTAGGCCAATCGGCAGTGGAGAAAGCAGAAGTATAATTTCAGGAATTTACATGTTATTATCGAAAAAGGACCCTGATATATTTTATATTGGTTCATCTGAAAATTTATATAAAAGAAAATGGTCTCACACAGTTTTATATAGTAAGCATTCCGGAATAAGAGAACATCAAATGATTTATGGTCACAAAGATTTGGAATTTAAAACAATTAAAATATGTCCTCCCTGGCAATTACAATTCTGGGAACAATATTTCATATCTGAGATGTCCCCGTATTTAAATATAAACAGATTTGCCTCATGTATAGAAAACGGAATTGAAGCAAGAAAATCAGCTTTTGAAGATATAGCCTCAGAGTATTTTAATAGTTAAAAAGAGATATTAGAATTTATAGATAATGAACGATTCTTAAATACTTACCAAACTTATCAATATGGAAAGATTAGTTAAAATGCAAATTGACATCCCTGAAAGTTTTTCTTTTGATATTGAGAAAAAATTACTTGATTTCAGACAATCTGGAATTAAAAAAACTAAAGCTCAATATATTATTGAATTAGCACAAACCGCTTTTCATCAAAAGAAAACCTGAACCAGAAATAAAATGAAACCACAAGACGTTAAACTTTATTCACCAAAAGGTGAACCATTAAGTCATGATGATTTGGTGTTTTTATCTAGTGATACTGAGAAAAAATATCCGATTCGCAGAATTGCAAGATGGGCACTAAATAGAACTTCTAAAGATTTGAATGCTGATTGTGCAGGCATGGAAGGAGAAGGAGATTTCAGTATAGATGCTTTTTGGAATTATTTTTCTAACTCATTCCCAGAGCTTATTCCCGAATTATCGGGAGAATCTGAATTTGAAAATATACTAATTGAAAATTACGAATTATGATAACCCTGCTTATTAGACTAATGAACGCGAAGACAACTCATGAAGTTAATGAGATTGTTGATAAGAATATTCACCTGATACCAATTAATAGACGGTATTTCTTCACCCGTTTTGCGAATACCAGCAAGATGAGAATTAACAGAATTGAACAAGAGAAACGCCGCTCATGGACATTAGCAGAACAGAATTAATATAAAACCCAATAAAATGAAAATCGAATTAAAATCCCTTACACTCCAATATTTCAAAGGAGCAAAAAACCTGACAGTTGAGTTCAGTAACCGCACGGAGATCAGAGGTCAAAACGAATCCGGAAAAACCCGACTTTTTGACGCGTGGTGTTTCTTATTGTTCGGTAAAAACTCTGAAGATCAAAAGGACTTCAGCATTAAAAGTCTCGATCCAGAAAATAAACCACTTCACCGGACTGATCACTCTGTTACAGGTATTATTTCAATTGACGGTATCGATACCAAGTTTGAACGCATCTATAAAGAGAAATGGATTAAGAAGCGCGGAGAGGAAACTCCTGAGTTCTCCGGACATGAAACCCTGTTCTTTATTAACTCCGTTCCATACCAATTAAAAGACTACCAGGAAAGGATTGAAAGCATACTGCCAGAAAGTCTGTTTAAGCAGGTAACAAATCCCGCTTTCTTCAATTCAATGAAATGGACCGACAGGAGGGAGATGTTGTTTACAATGGCAGGAAAAGTAACTGATGGTGATGTTTTAGATAAAATAGCCACCCTCCAAAACAAGGATGAAATATTTAACCTGACCAACATTATCAATTCTCATAAATCTATTGATGAGTTCAAGAGAGAGCTGGCAGCTAAAAAGAAACTGTTAAAAGAATCGATATTAAACATACCGGCCCGTATTGATGAAGTGTCACGGGCCATTGTTCCGGATCCGGATTACAAACAGATAAACATCGATATTGATAAACATAATTCCAGGATATTCCAGATTGACGCACTTATCTCCTCTGATGCTGAAAAATTCAATGCAGCGAATCAGGAGAATCAGCGGAAACAGAATAGGATTCACACACTAAAGCAGAAAATTCAGGACATTGAATTTGAAGATCGTAGTAAATCGGCGAAAGAACGCAATGAAGCTGTTTTAAAACAGAGCAGGGTAGCTAACGAAATAGCGCAACTCAAAAACGAAATTGCCGGCTATAACGACAGATTAAAGGAGCGGAAGTCTGAAAAGGAAAGTATTGAGAAAGATAATGATGATTTGAGAAACAAATGGACCGAGATAAATGGATTAGCCTTCACAACTAATGCCAATGAGTTTATTTGCGGAGCTTGTAACCGTCCATTCGAGGCTGATGATATTGAGGCAAAAAAAGCAGAAATGCTAACTAACTTCAACAATAGTAAAACTGTAAGGCTAGAAAACATCACCAAAGCAGGGAGGGGTAACGCCTCACGTATTGAGGAGATAAATAAAGAAATCACAAAGTTTCACGAATCAATTGAGGGTGCTGGTTATAAACTTGAATCAAAGCAATCCGAACATGATTTAATTGTCATACCTGAAAAATCAGAAATCACCCCGAATCCGCAGATCAAAGTTCTCCAGGATGAATTAACCATAACGAACGGCCTAATGACAGCCGTGGTTAAAACAGACAATTCACCCCTGATACAAGAGAAGGCAGAAATACATAATGCCTTAGACGCGCTTAAAAAGGCTTTAAACGTCAAAGAACAGAACGAGAAGCTTCAGGTAAGAAAACATGAGCTTATTGATTCTGAAAAATCACTTTCACAGCAGATAGCCGATTTGGAAAAGCAGGAGTTTCAATGTGAGGCATTCACCAGGGCAAAGATCGGAATGATTGAAGATAAGATTAATTCAATGTTCTCGCTGGTGAAATTTAAGATGTTTAACGGCCTGATTAATGGCGGATCGGAAGAGATTTGCGATTGTCTTATCAATGGAGTTCCGTATTCAGACTGTAACAGCGCCGGGAAAACTCAAAGCGGTTTGGATATTATAAAAACACTCTCCCATCATTATGATGTTTATGCACCTATCTGGATTGACAATAGAGAATCCTGCACCGATATACCCAACATGGACTGCCAGGTAATCAGTTTATATGTTGATCCTTCATGTAAAGAACTGAAGGTCATTAATAACTAAAAAACTATATTATGAAAAGGGACAGACTTGATAAAGAAATTGAATCTATTGAAAATGATGATTCGTTGAGCAATGAAGAAAAAAGCCGTGAAATAAGAGAACTTGAAAG
>CAIYVS010000133.1 GCA_903929655.1 uncultured Bacteroidota bacterium
ACCAGTTCACCATCTATCACTATTCCTACAACAAATAATTTTCTCGCACCCTCCATTCTTTCTTCCAAAGTATCAAAACTTAGCACCTTATTATTCCGCTGCGCCCAACTCAGCAACTTGTTCTTATAATTCGTATCAGTACTCTCCAGTATGTCAAGGTCTATATAAGGACGGATGATCTGTTTAATAATGAAATTCCTGCATTTGGGAAAACCCTGGTCCAGATAAACCGCTCCTATCAAGGCTTCCAGGGCATTACCAAAAATATGGCTTCGTCCCAGGCCCCTGTCATTACGATTATATTGCACCATTTTGTTCAGGCCCATTCGGAGTGCCACACTGTTCAGCGTTTCGCGCCTCACGATCTTCGATCGTAGTTCTGTAAGATAACCTTCAGGCTGGTACGGATATTTTTTAAAAAGGTGTTCTGCTATAATAGCTCCAAGAATGGCATCTCCCAAAAACTCCAGGCGTTCATTATTTTTCTCAGTGTCCTCAAGCTTTGAGCGGTGCATCAAAGCCAGTTCGTAATAGCCAAGATGAATCGGGGTATATCCCAATAGATCTTCCAGCTGCAGTGACAACTGCTTGTTAGGCGAAAAAAGTTGCAGGATGCGTGATGTAAGCCGCCGCAATTTATTCTTCTATTTTCTTAAAGATAACAGATGCATTATGTCCGCCAAAACCAAAAGTATTACTCAGCGCAGCACGTACTTTCCTTTTCTGTGCTTTATGGAAAGTAAAATTGATCCTTGGATCGAATGCAGGATCATCAGTAAAATGATTGATCGTAGGAGGTATCGTATCATTCACCACCGCAAGTATACTTGCAGTAGCCTCAATAGCGCCCGCAGCACCCAGCAGGTGCCCCGTCATAGATTTTGTAGAGCTGATATTCAGATTAAAGATATGGTCGCCGAATACACGCTGTATAGCCGTCACCTCACTTATGTCACCAAGAGGCGTGGAAGTACCATGCACATTGATGTAATCAATATCTTCAGGTTTCATCCCCGCATCTTCCAGTGCATTCTTCATTACATTATAAGCCCCCAGCCCTTCAGGATGCGGAGCAGTAAGATGATATGCATCTGCACTCATGCCGCCGCCCGCCACTTCAACAATAATGTTGGCGCCGCGCCTTTTGGCATGTTCATATTCTTCCAGTATAATCGCACAGCCCCCCTCACCCAATACAAAACCATCCCTGTCTTTATCAAAAGGACGGCTTGCAGTTTGTGGGGAATCATTACGCTCGGAAAGTGCCTTCATAGCATTAAAACCACCAATGCCTGCTTCAGTTACAACAGCTTCAGACCCACCACAGACAAAAGCATCAGCCTTGCCTAAACGGATATAATTGAAACCATCAATAATGGCATTGGTAGAAGATGCACAGGCACTTACAGTAGCAAAATTGGGCCCGCGGAAACCATACTTCATGGATATATGCCCCGAGGCAAT
This sequence comes from uncultured Bacteroidota bacterium, assembly GCA_903929655.1. Lineage (GTDB taxonomy): Bacteria > Bacteroidota > Bacteroidia > Chitinophagales > Chitinophagaceae > JABDGU01. The sequence continues at coordinate 1,465 of CAIYVS010000133.1, forward strand.
ATCCAGTATCATTTTAGGAATGAAAAAAGGGTTGAACCTCGGCGTACCGTCACCTGCATTGTAATTTCTCATCTCTTCAATGAAAGTGATCATACCGCCAATGCCCGAAGCCCAGATCACACCCACCCTGTCATGATTGATTCCTTCTTCGTTCAGCCTTGCATTCCTTACAGCTTCATCGGCAGCAACAAGTGCTATCTGCGAAAAGCGGTCCAGTTTGCGGGCTTCCTTACGTTCCAGGTAATCCTCAGCATTAAAGTTTTTCAGCTCACAGGCAAACTTCGTTTTGAACTTTGCCACATCAAATTGTTTAATGAAATCGGCACCCGAAACACCATTAACCAATCCGTTCCAGAAAGTGGGCACGGTATTACCTAATGGAGTAAGGGCACCGATACCGGTGACGACAACGCGTTTGAGCGGAAAATTCATTTAAACAAATCTGTTTCTGTGTGATAAATTACTTTACGTGTTCTTCCAGGTAAGTTACAGCCTGTCCAACGGTTGTGATGGTTTCGGCTTGTTCATCGGGGATAGAGATATTGAATTCTTTTTCGAATTCCATTATCAATTCCACTGTGTCCAGAGAATCGGCACCCAGGTCGTTAGTAAAACTAGCTTCCGGAGTTACCTCTGATTCATCAACACCCAGTTTGTCCACAATGATTTTTTTTACGCGATTTGCAATTTCAGACATGGTTAATGCTTTTAATTTTTAT
>CAIYVS010000134.1 GCA_903929655.1 uncultured Bacteroidota bacterium
ACAATATATTTGATATTAAATAGTATATTGGAAAAAGAACAATACTTATAATTATGATTGAGATCAGTCCATTTTTGTCATGGATGTTTATTTTATCGAACAAATAACGGGTAGCAATGCTCAAAAAATAGACCAGCACAAAATAAACTGCACTTTTATCTTTCAGTAGGCTCATTTAAAAAAAATAATTCAATTTTAAATTAATAATATTTTTATTAAAAAACATCAAATTTTAATAATTTGTATTAACTTTCGGCAGACTTTATATGTAAATATGCATCTTTTATTGGGATTAATCGGACTTGCGATTATCGTGGGTGTAATTCTATCGCGCACAATCGCCAAAGACAGCAGGTATAATTTAAAACCCCTGCCCTCTATTATTCTTATATTATTAGGCCTTGGCTTTTGCATGGCAGCCACAATAGTGAATGTCAAACCTGACTACATAGGAATAGTAAAAGAAAATGGTGTCGTAGACAACGAAGTGTTGAACAGCGGTATCAATTTCGTAAGCCCCATGGCCGAAGTTGTACAAATTGATACCCGCATACAAAACGATACCATTTACAGTGTTGACACAAAAGAAACCAACGACACCTTAATAAATAATACCCTGGATGGCGGAACCGTGAAGATCGGTCTCGTTGTAGCCTGTTTGGTAGATCCGGCTAAAGCTGTAAGATTATATAATGAAGCAGGCATCGATTTTAATGGAAAAATTGTACAACCCCTTTCCCACAATATACTGCGTCATAATACAATGGCATATACAACTCAGGTATTAAAAACATCTTCCTGGGACGACTTTAGTTCAAGGGTGACCGATGATTTGAAAACTGATTTAAGAAAGCATGGACTTGTAGTAGCAAAAATAGCTGTAAGAAAACTGGAGGCTGATGAACCAGCACCCGCCCCGGCGCTCGTTGTAAAAGAAACAGTGAAAAAAACGATCGCAACTGCTCCTCGCCCGCTTACACCTATGCACAAAAAAACAGTTCAGCCAATTGCAAAAGTTCACAAAAAGAAAAATACGGCATGGCCCGTATCTGCACACGTGGCAACAACCCGCATTGTAAAAAAGACAACACACACTGTCGTTACAAATAAGGTAATTAGGCATAAAACAACGCATACTACTGTTTACAAAGATCATTCGGCACGCTTCGATACCACATACGATCATAAGTTGCAGGAACAGCTTGCAAACAACAGTACGGGAGTTATTGACACTTCCTACCATTCAAACCTTGTCGGAAAAGCCAGTCAACAAATAAACGAAGAACTTACAAACACAGTATCGCAAACAGATGAACATGACGTGCCCGCATCAGCTCCGGCGGTAGCCACTATGTTTGTAGCTGAGAACGCTACACCAATGGATGCAGTTTCATTTAGCTCCATGAAAGACTTTGTGGACATGCATAATGGCGATGATAAAAAAATGGAAGCTTTAAATAGCATAGCTAAAATAAATTCTTTTAGTACAGCTCAGGTGTTAAGTCTCAGTAGCTCGCTCGTAAGTCCCGATGCAAAATTGGAATTTGCAAAATTGGCCTATCCCCGCACGGTCGATCGGCTTAATTATGGTGCCATAGCAGGATCGTTGAACAGGAGATCAAAACGAAAACTCGACAGGTATATCGTACATCTCATGGCAGGCCGGGACATTAACGGCGTCGAGATTGCAGCTACATCTCCAACTTCACATGGCAATCAATTAATTGAAAAAACAGATGCCAATATATCGCAAAATGTAGTTCCTGAAGATTGTCATATTATAGATGAAGAGCGTTACACCCTGCTAAAGAAAAGGATAGTAGCAGATAATACGCAGGACGTAAACCAGAATTTTATTAAAAGTACAGTAGAGCACAATTGCTTTACCTCCGAACAAGTGCTGAAAATTGTAAAATTACTTAAAACGCCCAAAGCAAAACTTGATTTTGCTAAAATGGCATATCCAAGAACAACGGACAGGGCCAACTATAGCATGGTTGCAGGCTCCCTCAAGTCAAAGTCAAGAAGAGCATTAGACAAATATATTGTGCGCTTAATGGCCACCGCAATAGCCGAAAAACCTCAAGTCGCGCCAACCGGAAATGACGAACACGAAATAATTGCGAAAGACGGTAAAGACTATAAAGCCCTTGATGAGACATTATTGGTTTCTATAAAAGAATTTGTAGAAGCCCATCCCGGAGATCATGCAAAACTGGAAGCTTTGTCTAAAATAATGAGTGATAATTATTTCACTTCATTACAAATTGCAGAACTTACGGGCTTGTTTGAATCAGAAAATGCAAAACTGGAATTTGCAAAAAATGCCTATTCCCGGACCCTCGATAAAGGGACCTATAATCTTGTTATGAATTCTCTGAACAGCAGCTCACAGAAAATTTTGGAAGATTATATCGTGGGTCTATTTGCTAGCAGGTAGCAAGCTGATTATTTTACCGGCGTGATCAACGAATAAACATTGGCGTCAATAAAACGGCCGCCCAGGTATAAATAATCTTTGAAATAAGCATCATTACTAAACCCAAGTTTCGTCAAAAGCTTTTTTGATGCAATGTTTTCATGGTTCACAATGGCTTCTATAGAATGTAGTTTCATGACATTAAATCCATAGTCTATAACTGCCCTGCATGCCTCCTCCATAACGCCCTTGCCGTGTTGGGGAGTATGTAACATATATCCTAGCTCTGCTCTTAAATGATGGTCGTTGATTCTTACAAAGCCAACCGTGCCCAAAATAGTATTACTGCCCTTTAAAGTAATGGCCCAGTGGATGGCTTCTTTGTTATCAGCCTTACCCTTAATTTCTTCAATGAGCGCTTCCACTTCACGTTTTGATCCTGCCAGCCTGTGTGGAATATACCGCATCAGTTCCTTATCGCTCCGGTATAGAAACATTTCATCAGCGTCGGCCATACTGATCCGTCTTAAAAAAAGACGCTCCGTAGATAATTCCGGGAATGGTTCAAATTTGATACGCAATAACATATTGCCAATAATATTACGCCAATTTATGCAAATATCTGGCTTGCAATACAATTGTCGGCTTAAGCTGGCATCAGACACCATCGTGCTTGTGAAAGGAATATTATTTCAGTCAGGGCATTTGTAATGTACCTTTGCTGGCCTGGAATAAATACCGGCAATTCATTAAATGAGAAAACTGATCTTCTTTTTACTCTTGTTTTCCCAACAGGTTTATGCCCAGGGATGGCATCTGCAAAGTGTAACTAATCAAACATGCGCTTCATTCAGGGGCCTGTCTGTGGTAGATGACAGTGTGGCCTGGGTGAGCGGCAGCAAAGGCTGGGTCGGCAAAAGTATTAATGGGGGGCTTGATTGGAATTTCAGGCAGGTAAAAGGTTTTGAACAATGTGATTTCCGTTCTCTATATGCTTTTGATGCTCAGAAAGCAATTATTGCAAATGCTGGAAGCCCGGCATATATCCTCTATACAAGCAACGGTGGCGAAAACTGGAAACTGGTATATAAGAACGATGACACTGCAGCTTTTATTGACGGTGTCGACTTTTGGAACAAAAACGAAGGAATAATATATGGTGACCCGGTAGGAGGAAGAATGCTCCTGCTTCGCACAAGCGATGGCGGACTGAGCTGGCATGAACTAAAAAAATCTGAACGGCCTCTTTTGGAGGACAATGAAGCTTCTTTTGCTGCAAGCGGCACCTGCATCAGGTGCATGAAGAATGGTAAAATTGTGATAGCAACCGGTGGTAAAGTATCACGACTCTGGGTCTCAAACAACAAAGGAGCCAACTGGCAATCCCTGCCAAGTCCCATCCTGCAGGGACAAAGCACCACAGGTATCTTTTCTGTCGACTTTTATGATGATAAAAAAGCAGTCATAGTGGGCGGAGATTATAAACAAGAGAATTTAGCGAAAGACAATGTTTTTTATACAAACGATGGTGGACAAAGCTGGCAGACACCCAAGCTCTGTACAGGAGGCTACCGGGAATGTGTTCAATATATAGATAATAAAACAGTAATGGCCACCGGCCCTACAGGAACCGATATTTCCAACAATGGAGGAACCATATGGATGCCCCTGTTTAAAGACCGCTCCTATCACGTGATCAGGAAAAGCAGGAAAGGTAATCTTCTCATTATGGTGGGGGCCGAAGGGAAAATCAGCTTTATCAGGAGATAGTTGAATGAAGGGCGCATTTCAATGCAAAATCAATAATAGGTAATAAATACCCTGTTTTAGGACGCTCGCTTTTATAATATTTGATCGCAGCAGCAAAACGTGACGAGAATCATGTTTTATTAAGCAGATCAAAAATAATTTAGCCGGGTTTTCAAAATCAGGATATAGATGAACGCTAAAAATTTACTGATTGGCCTGCTGCTATCTGGCATATCTTATAACGGAATAGCACAGGTTGACTTTACAAAATCAACTCGCGGGACAGACGGAAAGCAAAGGTCTGCCGTATTGGAAACACGTTACCTGTATCCAAGAAAAGGAAAGTTCTTTGTGTTTTGGGGTTATAACCGGGCCGCATATAGCAACAGCAATATGAATTTTAGCGGCCAGGGCTATAATTTCAACATCTACGATATCAGGGCAACCGATGACCCTACTAATTTTTCTTCAGTATATTTCGGACTAACAAAATTCACCATCCCCCAGTTCAATTACCGCATAGGATATTTCTTATCCGATAAAAACTATGTTTCATTTGGCAGCGATCATATGAAATATACCATTGTCAAGCAGGCCACCCGTCTCACCGGCACCATATCTACCGGCGTAAACGACGGAGTTTACAACAATACCGAAGTGCTAGTAGGCGAGGACTGCGATGCAAACAATCCCGGACCAAACAGCCTTGATAACCTGCCGAAAGGCTTTGTTTCCGGCTTCGAGCATTGCGATGGACTGAATGATTTTAGTGTTGAGCTTGGACGCATGGAACAATTGTGGATATCAAATAACCATAAACATGCATTCGCATTTACCGGCAGCGTCGGCCTTGGTATGGTGATACCCGACACAGATGCAGATGTATTAGGCCAGCCGCCCAAACACGATATGGAAGCAGGCAAAAAAGCCTATCATTTGGCTGGATACAGCGCCTCAGCCACCATGGGTCTTCAACTCGATCTTTTCAATCGGGTATATGTACTTGCCAGGTTAAAGGGAGGCTATATCGATCTGCCCGATATCAATACCACCATATACGGTGGCAAAGCGAGTCAGCATTTTCTGTTCATTGAGCCAATGGTGGTATTGGGATACAGCTTCTATATCAATACAAGGCATAGTCATAAAAAAGCATAATCAGCATTCCTGTCTCGCAGCGAAAATAATTTACTCCAGGTAACCGAACTTACCCGACTGGAACTCCTGTATTGCCTCCACGATCTCCTGTTGTGTATTCATCACAAAAGGACCATAACTGGCAATAGGCTCGTTTATAGGCTCACCGCTTAGCACAAGCAACACACTTTCTTCATTTGCTTTTATATCTATCTCCTCACCCTCATTTTTAAACAACACAAAACTATGCTCATTCGCACTGTGCCCGTTCACCTCCACATGACCATTTATCACCAGCAGGGCAGTATTGTACCCGGCGGGTAGAGTAGTAGAGAGTTCGCCACCCTTCTCTAATTTTATATCAAATAGGTTTACCGGAGAATAAGTCTCAGCAGGCCCCTTCACACCATTAAATGCCCCGGCTATTACATTCACCAGTCCTGCATTATCCGGCAATACTATTTTGCCCATCTGCTCTTTCGTAATAGCCTGGTAATGCGCAGGAGTGGACTTGTCTTTTTTAGGCAGGTTCACCCATAATTGCACCATCTCGAACGGTCCGCCTTTTTTCGAGAATTCCTGCTCATGATATTCCTTATGCAAAATACCACCGCCCGCCGTCATCCACTGCACATCCCCCGGATAGATGACACCGCTGTTGCCTGCACTGTCATGATGTGCAACACTCCCTTTGTATGCAATGCTTACTGTTTCAAAACCCTTATGTGGATGCACATCCACACCTCTTATATGCTCCGAAGGGCCAAAATCAAATGCTGCATTAAAATCCAGCAATAAGAAAGGACTTATTCTTTGTTGGCTTATACCTGCCCCCGGTATATAATTATACACCCTGAAACCATCACCCACCATGCCTGGTCTTGCAGGCTTTTCAAATATTCTTTCAATTGCTTTTTTCATATGCGCCTTGTAAGGATACAAAATTAGGCTATTGCATTACAATATCAGAATAGCAATTATAGATAGGCCTATCTGGCCCCGTCATGTATCAGATAAACAAATCCTTCGATGAGCCTACCAAAGACAGCAATTCCTGTTTGGGAGGAACTTCAGGTCCGCTGGCCTTCAGCTGTTCCTGGAAATGTTTAAACACCGGCAGAGTAAGCAATATTTTCTCGTCTTCCTCCGATTTGAAAAACGCAGTATGAATAAATGTCTTTCCGTCAGCGCAAACACAGGTATTATAGTTGATCCCTGCATGGTTCAGCTTATATAGCTCGTCCATTACAGCTTTGATGTTAACCTTATTTTGCTCTGCATAATCGGCCTTGCTTGTGTAGGTAACTTTTACGATTTTCATGTTTTTATGTTTTAATTATTGTGTGTGTGAGTAAATATATTGTTCTACCTGAAAATGAAGAATATACTTTTTAAAATTAATAATCTCTGATAGCCACGTTCTTTAGGTCGGTGGGTATAAAAAAATATACCGGTTTTAGCCAAATAATTTCATGGGTTTTTACCTCTTGGCATTTTAAATATCATCTTATCCCCTTAAACGCTTCGTTAAAAAGGGCTGTCGTCACAATGCAATATTTATTGCGGCCCATTACAAATGAGTATTTTCAAAGCTAACCAAAATTTAGTCTTTCCTTAATTATTAATTCTTCTATACAGCCCTGCGTTAATTTGAGTCTACAAAGAGGCCAATATCTTTGTACTATTGCTTAACAAGTTTGAAAGTCAAAATAAATATGAATCTCGTCCGCAATTCCCCGCCTGGGAAGCTTCGTACAAACTATGCAAGAAGCTGCAGCAGAATCATAAATATTTCTTAATGTTTTTACAACAAATATATATTGGCAGGATATTTGCATTCCTATAAATAATATTTTACCCGGTGTTTAGAAGATTCACTTTCAGATACTGCACTTTAATTCTCCTGCTGCTTGCCTCTTTTTTGGGAAGCAATGAAGACTTGAATTTTCATATACCTTTCAATTCAACTATTGCCCTTGCCTCACCTGTTTCCGGTATTGTAGAGCGCGATCGGACTTCAATTCAGAGACCCCCAATAAATCAACTAAAGATCAAGGTAAGGTATATGAGTAGTCAGTGTAGCTATTACACGCTTCTCATACAAGGAATAAAAATCAGGCCGCGGATTTCGGAAAAAACTCATTTTCTAAATTATTACGCTCTGGTCAATGTATATTTTCTTGATTCTTTTCACCTCAGGGGCCCGCCTTCCATAGCCTGACAGGAAATACAACCAGGCAATTCAATTTATTGAATTGCGCCTGGCATTATTTTATTCAAGAATGTTATTTCTGTCATCCATCATATCTACAGCATTTTTGTTCTGAATAATTTAGAGAATCAGTTTTTAATTGCTGGGTCTCATATCCTGCAAAACAGTGCTTAGCAAAAAGGTAAAAACAAACCTTTATAACACTTTTGGGTAGCATGGACATGTTCGCAAAGCATAAAGATTGTGTGAAGTTTTGTAGAAAAATAATTTTTTAAAATTATTAATCCATTATTAAAATCTTAAAAGATGAAATCGATTATATCTGCTGCAGGATATAAAATCCTGTCAAAGCAAAACATATTTTACCTTGCCATTAGCTTGACTGTTGTTAGCTCTTTATACTCCTGCAAAAGCAACAGTACCACACAGGCAGTAAAAATACAAGTAAATGATACCTTAGCCGCAAGCAGAGACAGTTTGCAGGCCCAGTTGGTGCAGGTAAGATACTACCTGGATGAAAGCATGAATAAAGTTGCAATGCTGGATACCGAGTTAAAACAGAAAGATATTCAAATTGCAAAACTAAATAACGACATAAAGCACTATAAAAGGCGCAGCAATACATTTGCAGCTGAGTTAAGGAATGCAAGAAAAACCTTGGCTTCTCTTAAAGAAAACGCAAAAGGTTTTGAAGAACACATAGCATTGCTTGGAAAAGACAGGGACCAGGCTATTGCTGATAAAAATGACCTGCAAGCTAAGTACGATGAGTTAAAAAGGCTTGGATCAGTGTTGCATGCCTCAAACATCAGGATAGCCGCAATACACATTAGGCACAGTGGAAAAGAAAAAAAGACAGCAAGGGCACGTAGGGTCAATATGTTCAGAATGCACTTTGATATTGATGAGAACAGGATAGCAGAGGACGGAACTAAAAAGCTATATATAGCTATAAAAGCGCCAAATGGCAATATGATGGAGAGTCGTGCAATTGGTTCAGGCACTACCACCCTGTTTAACGGACAATCTGTTAGTTACAGCTTGGAAAAAGAGATTGCGCTGAAACAAAATGAAGCCGTGAAAGATGTAAGCGTAGACTGGAAACAAGAAGGCAAATATGAGAAAGGTAAGTATCAGGTTGAGATTTATAATAGCGGCTATCCCATAGGTGAAGGGACAGTAGCTTTAAGATAAGGGGAATGCTTTATAGAGGTACTACACAATCCTGTTGAAAAGTCAACCGGACAATGTAGTACCTCTCTTTTTTTGAAATCTTGATATACCCCCTGTTCGAATGTCAGTTTCATCTTGTAAAATAACGTCAGTTCGGGGCTGAAGTCATTGATTTACTGTTAGATATAGTGATTATTATAAAATGCAAAAGTTCAGCGCTAATATTGTAGTGACCAAGCCGCAATAAATGCACTGAACTCATGACTGAAATAAAGCCAGTAGAAATTTTCGTTAGATACGATGATTTCTCGTCTAAAGCCCACCCTCGTTTAAAATCCTGGCATAGAGGCCCTTCAGGTCCACCAATAAAAAGAAAGACTACGCCCTGCAGCAACATGCGCACTTAACCCCAACCAGGTCGCATAAAGCATAGTCTCTCTGTTCTGGCAGCTAATACTTCCGCTTTGTCCTTATGTAAGCCCGCAGGCATTACTCATTCACTATTATTTTTTGAACAGTAGATGGATTACCATTGATGGAGATAAAATAAATACCGGTGTTTAAATGTTCAACATTTATGCGGCTATTATTCCCGTTAAACTCAACACGTCTTATCACCTGGCCCAAAAGGTTGCTAACCACACAAGTACCATTACCGCTATACTCCACAGTAAAGCTGCCTGTATTAGGGTTAGGGTATGCAGAAAGCCTCTGTTTGTTTCCCTGCACAGCATTCACACCCGATACAAGCGCATCACGCATTACAGTGGTTTTATTGCCAAGCGTACCATCGGCAAAAGCTACATAAGGGTTCCCCAGTCCATCAAGTGCCATGCTTATAAAATCGCTGGCTCCTGTGCTAAAACCGCCCGTACCGCCAATCTCCTGCCATGCGCTGCCATTATAAGTCATCAGCACAGCCTTGTTCGATAAGGCTACGTCCCTGTAAGCGATATAAGGAGTTCCGCCCGCGTTTACAGCTATTGATGGAGTGAAAACAGTGCCGGTACTGAAACCCGCACTTCCCAGGATAGACCAAGTGCTGCCATTGTATTTCATCACAGTTGCCTTTTGAGATGGAGACATGCTCCAGTCTGAAAAGCCCACGTAAATATTACCGCCGCTTGTCAGTGTCATGCTTGGTTCAAAAGCAACGCTTGTTGAAAAACCTGCGTTACCAACATAAGACCACGAAGAACCATTATACTTCATCATAGAAAGTTTTTGGCTTGCATTATCATCTCCGAAAAGCATGTATGGCGTACCACTTGCATCTGTTTTTATAATACAGTCATTTGCCTGTCCGGGTGTAAAGCCTTCCAAACCTACATATGCCCATGCGGTTCCGTTAAATTTCATAACAGTTCCAGCCAGTGGGGTAGTAGCATTCCAGTCAGTAAAAGCAATATAAGGAGTGCCGCTATGGTCAATAATAATAGAAGGGTTATCGCCCTCGTTAGGGGTAAATCCCGCAGTACCTACAGTCACCCAGGCAGAGCCATTATATTTCATTACCGTTAGATTGTTATACAATGTAGCGTCAGAGAATACAACATAAGGAGTGCCATTGCTTTTATCTATAGCAATAGCAGGCGTAATCGCCACACCCGATGAAACGCCTGCGCTGCCCACTACGGTCCATGCGCTGCCATTATATTTCATTACAGTTAATTTGCCTGCATTTGCACTGTCTGTAAAAGCCACATACGGAGTGTTGCTGGCGTTAATATCTAACGATATATTGCCGCAAGCACCGCTGCTGAAACCGGGCGAACCTACATCGCTCATCGTTTGTGCCATTGATGTATTGCTTATCGCAAGGCTGGCGCAAAATAGTAAAACAAAAGACGAAGGCTTGATGAATAATTTTGTAAATAGTTTTTTTGTCATGTTCATAATGTTTTTTTGGGTATGCTAAAATTGTTTGGTTTATTATTTTGTAGAAATAACACCTTTTGCTTTTTTATCTCTGTACTTAGACCGTACTTTTTTTAAGAAGGTTGGGTAGACCATACTTTTATGCACGCAAAATAATACCCTCTGAATGTTTGCGCAAACTATCATTCCTAACTCAAATAGTGCAAAAAAAAACGCCCCAAAATTGCTTTTGGGGCGGCATGTTTTCTATATACAATAAGATTAATTACTGCCCGGTTTTTCCAGTAATTTAAAGAACTGGTCTAATTGAGGCAATATAATGATCCTTGTTCTCCTGTTTTCAGCACGTCCGCTTGCTGTTTTATTAGATGCTGTTGGAAGATATTCACCTCGGCCTGCAGCAGTCATCCGCGCAGGAGCAATATGATACTTATGCTGCAGGATACGGATAATGGAAGTAGAACGTTTCACACTCAGATCCCAGTTATCATTAAGTACACCCTGTTTGAAAGGTACATTGTCGGTATGCCCTTCCACCAGGAATTCTATATCAGGTTGTGCTTGCAGCACTTTTGCAACCTTACCCAGCACTTTTTCGGCTTTAGCAGTTACCGCGTACTTGCCGCTGTTAAAAAGAAGCTTGTCAGAAATATCAACATACACTACACCTTTATCTACTTTTATGTTGATGTCCTTATCATCAAGATTGCCAACGGCACTTTTCAGGTTGATCATCAGCGCCATATTTAAAGAATCTTTCCGGTTGATGGCAGCTTGCAAACGGCTGATGTACTCATCCTTTACTCCAATATTATCCAGCGATTTCTTAATGCTCTCAGCCTGCGAACCCGAGATCACAGACAGGTCCTTCAACTCGTCAAGTATCTGTTGGTTATTATTTTTCAAATCATTGTTTTGTTCCTTCATAGCCCTCATTCTGGAAAGGTACATGGATGTAGAATCCTCGCAATTGCCATATCGCATCTGCAGTTCCTTATAGGCGCTATCCAGTTTGGAATAACGACGCTCGCAATTCTTCAGTTTTTTTGTGCCTGCACAGGAAAACAGGAAGACGGATGTAATAACAAGTAAAGAAATTTGTCGCATACTTGTTGATAACCTGGTCTTAATATTAATGTTCATTTCTAAGATTTTTTATTTCAAAAAAATATTATTTCGTTAGTAAGTTTATTAATGCCAAACAAAATGGGTCATTTAATGCAGACGCAGATGTATTATGGGATATGGTCATAGAACAAAACGAATATGCTGAAATATCCTTTGCTGTTTATTACATTTCCTCAAAACAATGCTAACATCTGGCATGCTCACTTAGCAGGAGCATCTGTCAAATTCTATTTTATAAAGACAGTTTACAGGAACCAATGCATGTCATATGTCGCGGTTCCGCAAAACAATATCATTTATACTAGGCAACCGAAGGTGGGCCCCTGGAACGAAAGGAATTAAGAAAATAGGTGTCAACAAGAGAGACATAGTTAAGGAATTTTCTTTCTTCCCTTATTTCAGCACTGATATTAATTTCAGGTATCAGGACAACAAAGTGGTTACACTCGCTGCCCATATACCTTATTTTTATTTTCAACTCTCTTATTTCCGTTCTGTTGACACTGGCCTTATCTTTTGTTATATTAGGGGAACTAAAAGCCTTGCTTTGATGAATGGGAAAAGATAAATTCAGGTCTGGACTGCCATTTATAAAAAGGACAATCAACGCCCACGTCAGGAAAACGAAAATTTTAGAAACTTTTTTAGGCACCAGGCGTAAACCTCAATTTTACGGCACAATATTACAAATACCAGTTCAATAAATATTCACGAAAAAGAAATAATTATAAAATATTAACAATTCTGATATTGAAAAAAGGTATGTATAGCCTCGGGATGGCTTTCCCGGCAAAAATAGCATTATTGGTTCTGGCAATCTCTATATCCTGCGATGCTCGGGGTCTCTCATTTACGAAATTTTTTAATATCCCTCAATCCTGTAATCTTACGAATCCTGGTTCCGCTATCCACATTTTCACTCCCAAAATCACCCAACGACTTAAGACTCATAGCTTATGGCTTACAACTAAAATGTGCATATCCTTTTTTGCCCGGAATATAAGCCCATCTTAACTTTACAGCCTCAAACCATGCTATTATGATACAGCCTGCAACACTTGCTCCAAATCTCCATCCATCAAAAAAAGACAGCGCACGAGATCTCTATCTGCAAGGAGAAAAATCACAGGCAGCTATTGCAGGGCAACTCGGGGTTCACCCCAAAACCTTGTCTTATTGGATAAAACAAAACAACTGGAAAGAAATAAAAGTCGGTCTTAGCCTCGCACCTATAATTATCCAGCAAAACCTCTATGCCCAGATACAGGAGCTCCAGGACCATATACTCAATCGCGAAGAAGGCAATCGCTTTCCCGACAGGGACGAGGTTTCGATGCAGTATAAAATGGTTGCTGCAATATTTAAGTTCCCGAAATATAGTTTTGAAGAGATAAAAGAGATATGTACAGAATGCTTTCAGGATAAAGACACTTCCGCGAAAAATATTACAGCAATGGATAGAAAGATAAACAAAATAGCTGATAGTCAGGTACTTACAAAAAATGCTATGGATAAAGAAGGGATAAAAAAGGATAAAGAAGAGATAAAAAATGAAGTCACCGAGAACACAATTTCAGAATCAATAGACCCCAACTATACACCAAAGAAAAATGTCGTGCTGAGGTCAGGCGTGCGATGGATAGAAAAAGGCATCGTTTATGATCCCGCCATGCGCCAAAACAGGAAACTTACAAAACCCGAATATGAGGAACTGATACGTAAAGGCCTCAGCAAAAAAGATTTTGCAGGCTGGAGCTTGGTGTGATAGGCTGAGAAAATAAAAAATCCACCCTTGCTGAAAGGTGGATTTTTATACGATCAAAAAAGGTCTTCCTAAGCTTACTTACCTTTTAATTACTGGCAGGAAGCATCGCTGTTTAAAAACGTTCTGATCTCTTGTGGCCTGTTGGGTAACGCGCTGTTCCAGAAATTTAGGTACGTTACTTTTGAGTTGGGCATGTATTGCTGGGATGTACTGATGGGACAGGCATAAGCTTCTATGGAACTGGTATGTGGAGAACTTGCAAATTTGGCCTGCGTGTCCCACCATAAACCCGGATCAGTTCTGGCAACATGGCAAGTGCGACAGGATGTACCGATAACCTGTGTATATAGTTGTTGGGGCGTAACACCGTTTACAGAATTAGTGGCATTCCAGTCTCCTACAGTTGAATTTGGAATGAACGTTGGCGAACTTCCTGTATATGCAGCATTGATAAAATCAATGATTGCCTTAGATCGTGAGTTGGTAGAAGGACTTTCTATTGACAAAACACTATTATTTAACAGCTTTAGGTTCGCTTCCTGGTCACCTATTAAATTAGTAAACAGGAACGACTGAACATCAAAAGGTAAAAAATTGGGGATATCATCCGGGTGCGGTGTATTTGGCCCGCCTCCCTGGAAATACTGCTGAAGCGAAGCTGGACTGGAGATGTCAGGATTGCCGGTGTAAGATAGGCTTGCACCACCGTGGCAGGTAATACAGAGTCCCGGTACAAACTTTTGTCCGTTGTCGGGCCCGTTATTATTGTTATCAAGATTTGCTGAATTAACTAAGTCGCCATTGGCATTAAAAACATAGAATTTAGTAATGTTGATACCCGACGTAACTGGTGAAAACTCCATACAAACGGTCTTTGCCAGTTCAGGATGTGCATTGTTATTAAATACATCGTTATTAACAGCATCAGCGTCATTGCCAAAATTCGAAACGTAATAGGATGTGAAACCATTGTATGTTTTTTGGTGCATTCCTCTCCAAAAACCAAGATCACCGGCATTAAAATAAACCGATTTTACTTCCGGTACAGTATTGTCATTATACCCGTTTTTATCCAGCCATTCTGCAAATGTCATATTGTGAGGGGCTGGATTAGCTGTAGTGGTATAATTATATGCACCTATATAGGTATAGTAATTATCTGCGTCGCTTGAACCGTTTTGATTTTCTTCTACAGATAAGAAAACATTTAATTGGGCCTGGTCATCATCAAACATGTTTTTCTGCACAGCAGTAAGATCATATGGAGGAAGAGGGTTAGGTGGCGGCAACTGCACTGAGCCCGGAATTACCGGTCCTGAATTGAAATCAAGTGTTCGGATTGTAGAACTTCCGCTGTTAATCGTTACCCTGATATGGGTTAAGGCAGGGAGGTTTACAACAGGTATGCCATTAATTACATCAGCAGGTTCCAGATTGTTTAAAATATGGTGGCCTTGGGTAACAGTGCTTCCCACAACAGTAGCAACAGAAATAGATATAGGCTGCCCTGGAGCAAGCCTGTGGGTGAACACTGAATTTAGTGGATTGTCAAGAAGAACAATATAGGTGCCGCTTACAAATTCCAGGTCTGCGTTCAGCACAGAGAACCTGTTGGTAATACCCTTATAGAAGTTACCAATCTTCTTGGCAGTACCAATATTATCCCATAAGCCTGTGGAATCATTATAGTCCCAGAAAGAAATACTATCTGCTGCACTCGAAAGCTTGGAAGATGGTATAGGTATAGATAGTTCAGCTCTGGCGCTTTCTGCAAGTTTATATTTTATGTTTGGGTTGGCATTGTCCCGTATCTGAACATCAACTGCACCAAAACTTTCTAAACGAACATTCTTACTTTGTTTAACGCCGCCAAAATTCCCCGGCATCTGGCCATTTGCTTTTGTAACGTCAATGGAACGTATGGACACATTCACAGGAACCGTAACAAGGTGGCCGGAAGAATCAACAATGGAGTTTTTGGGAATGAATAAACCAGCCGGGACTCTTTTATCATCTCCATTAAAGTTTGTAGACTTATCGGGTCGCTCTGTTATGGTAATATCATTGCCTGGAGAAAAAGTTTGGGTACTTGATGTTACCAGCTTATATACCTCCTGGCAAACACTGTTCATATAAATTTTTGAGCACAGGGAATAACCGGGTTTAACAACATTCAGTACATAGCGTTCATTATCATTTTCAGGAACTTTAAAATTAAAGCTGCCTCTTGTATCTGTAGTAGTTGTATATCGGCCATTCACTTTAATAAGTGCATTAGGAATTGCCCCGCTACCGTCCATATTCATTACAGTACCCGAAAAGCTTACTAAACCATCTCCTGCAACAATAGAATAACTTTTATAGGTAGCCCCTCCAAAACTGTCTGTTACCATCAGGTCCATTTCGTAGGTGCCTTTTTTAGCAGGCAATTCCCAGTTCACCACAGGTCCATCGTTGGAGACGAAGGAAGGAAATTTTCCGAATGGTATCCATTTGTAGTGCAGGGTATTATTCTCGGCATCCTTTACACCGGCAACCAGTTTTATTTTTTTACTGGGATAGCTGCGCAATAAGGTTTTTCCTGTTTCGTTATAAGCAACAATAGAGGTGATTTTAGGATCGGAGTTAGGTAAAGTCATATCAATATGCCTTTGAGAATTGAGGGTGGTCGATACTTGCGATTTTTGACAAATCGCAGTTATTGTTCCCTTTTCCCTGTAGGAACTCACAGGCAATACATAATAGCCGGATACGTTGCAACGGACTGTTGAAGTGGGGATGCCATTAATGTTTGCTGCTACCTTAGTGTCAATATATACATTAAAAACCTGTTGATTATAAAACCCTGCAGAACCGTCTTTTTGTTTTACGGAACCCCAGAGATAATTTTCAATGCCTATTTTTAAAGGCCCCGGATGATTGGATGCGTAATTTACAGTAACATCATAACAGGCAGCAATAAAACCGGTTTTTGACAAACATAACTGGTACCTGCCTTTTTTAAGATGTTTTGTGGCATAATTGCCGTCAGGTTTTGTTAATACTTCATCTACAACCACGCCCTTATCATCTTTTACAGTAACTTTTACATCAGGTATATAGACTAGTTCATTTTTTTGTTTATCATTCAGCACATCCGCATAAACATATCCACGGATGATGCCATCAGATTGCGACGGGACGATATTTCCCGGTTTGCATTCTTCAAAAATTACGATGCTGATGATGATCGCAACTAAAGCAGAGAGAACTTTAAATTTTTTCATGTTGTTTTGTTTTTTTGGGTACGTGAAATGCCTGGCAAGCAATGATTACAAAGGTGGAATATTTAGAAGGACAAGTAAAGAGTGATACAACTGTCTTTATTACAGTTGTTTAACGGTATTATTTTTAACGATCATAGCGGGACTGATCGAAGAATATTTTGTCTATAGAGGATAGCAATTGAAACACAGCTCCGCATGCGCAGTATTTGGACTCTGTAGATTAATGATGTTGAATATTTTGAAAGCTTGTAAAATGTTGCAATCTAAGCATCCTCCAAAACGTCTAAAAATTCGAACAGGTAAGTCAGGTCAAGCAGCAGATCGTCCATGTTAAAACAATAGGCATCTTTCTGTGTAATGAGTACTGTGAGCAGCATGCCCCTCAGGTTACGGCTTAGCCTTCCTGTATCAGATTGCTCCATAAATAATATAAGTTCTTTTAAAACCCGGGGTGGTATTTGTGATATTTCTTCCATAACAGATTAGCTTATATAATGTATTTAAAATAGTTTACTGCAATTGAGCT
>CAIYVS010000135.1 GCA_903929655.1 uncultured Bacteroidota bacterium
TATCCAGCCAATCGTCTCCGTGCTGTTCATGTATTTATTCCTCAAATCGATGAAATTTCGGCCTTCTATCGCGGCATATGGCGCGTTCGTCTATGCGTTCTGCGGGTGGATGATCGTTTATTGGCAGGAAATATTGGTACAATTATCGTTTGCTACAAACAGTTGTTTTTAATTTCTTTTGATGAAGAATTAGCAAAAGCCGGAGGACTACCGGTAAAAACATATAATATTGTCCTGATTATTTTGGCTGCAATTACAGTTTCTTTGGCAATGAGAGTGGTTGGTATTTTACTTGTCGGTGCTTTAATGATTGTTCCGGTTCTCTCGTCGATGCAATTTGGATTGAGTTTTATAAAGACGCAAATATCGTCACTTACTTTTCCTTTAATAACAACGTCTGCACGTGATAATATGGTAGCACATATAAATAAGGAAACCAGTATAACTATCTTTAATATAATTCCTTTATTTTTCATTAGCGTTTGTAAATTGTTTTTCATGAAGACTATAATAATTAACGCGCAAAGCTAAAGGCTCTTAATGAAACTAAAATATCATTTCGGCTAAACATCTCACTTTATCGGCGAACGATTTAAAATAGTCGGTGGAAAATTTTCCAAAAAAAAGCCTCTGCTGAAGCAGAGGCTCAATTAAAGCAAGCAATTTTAATGCCGTTTCCCAGGTGATGGACAATATGGGGCGTCCTTTCATTAAATCTTAGTGTGATACAAACTTAGCACGAAGATTCCTCACCAAGGGGGGCGTTTTCACCCTATTTTTAAAAATATATGAGCGTAAATACTGAATTATAAATAAAATAAATAATGTTTTGCAGGCTGCTTTATGCGGATCTCCCACAATTTCGAGGTGTGGGACACCCGTAAGCAGGCCTACTACATATTGCGTCGGTACTGTCCGCCTACCTCAAACAAAGCCTTCGTTATCTGTCCCAGCGAACAGTATTTCACAGTTTCCATCAGCTCTTCAAAGACATTTTTGTTATGTATGGCCGCCTGCTGCAAATGGTGTAAAGCCTCTTTCCCTTTATCACCACTCCTCTTCCAAAGGTTCTGCACGGTATGTATCTGGAATTCTTTTTCCTCGGTAGTGGAACGTATCACCTCCTGCGGAATAACTGTAGGAGATCCCTTTGAACTTAAAAATGTATTTACGCCAATTATAGGATATTCCCCTGTATGTTTCAGTGTCTCATAATAAAGGCTCTCTTCCTGTATTTTGCCACGCTGGTACATTGTCTCCATAGCGCCCAATACACCACCACGTTCAGATATGGCGTCGAACTCTTTCATGATCGCTTCTTCAACCAGCTCTGTCAGTTCTTCTATAATGAAAGAACCCTGTAATGGATTCTCATTATTAGCCAGACCCAACTCCCTGTTTATGATAAGCTGTATCGCCATCGCTCTTCTCACACTCTCCTCGGTAGGAGTAGTGATAGCCTCATCATAAGCATTGGTATGTAAGGAATTGCAATTATCATAGATGGCATACAAAGCCTGCAGCGTAGTGCGGATATCATTAAAGTCAATCTCTTGCGCATGAAGCGAACGCCCCGAAGTCTGTATATGGTACTTCAGCATCTGCGAACGCTCATTGCCACCATATTTATACTTCATGGCTTTGGCCCATATCCTGCGAGCCACACGGCCTATTACACTATATTCAGGATCCACACCATTGCTGAAGAAGAAAGAAAGGTTAGGCGCAAAATCATCTATATGCATGCCCCGGCTCAGATAATACTCCACAAAGGTAAACCCGTTCGATAAAGTGAAAGCCAATTGCGATATGGGATTTGCACCCGCTTCTGCAATATGATAACCACTGATGGATACAGAGTAAAAATTTCTCACGCCTTTATCTATAAAATACTGCTGCACATCGCCCATCACACGCAAAGAGAACTCGGTAGAAAAAATACAGGTATTCTGTGCCTGGTCTTCTTTCAGTATATCTGCCTGCACGGTACCACGCACCGCATTTAAAGTATCTGTTTTTATTTTCTCATACACTTCAGCAGGTAACACCATATCACCCGTCACGCCTATCAGCATCAGGCCCAGCCCATCATTACCTTCAGGCAGTTCACCATTCGGAGAAGATGTAGCCACACCTGAGTGATAATAAGGCCTTTCCACTCCTTTATCCTTATAAATGGCATCTATCTTTTTATTCACCTCCTCTTCCAGCTCCTGCTTTTTTATGTACAACTCACATTGCTGGTCAATAGCTGCATTCATAAAGAAAGCCGTAATAGTAGGCGCCGGGCCATTTATCGTCATAGACACAGAGGTCTTGGGGTCAGCCAGGTTAAAACCGCTATACAATTTCTTTGCATCGTCCAGGCAACATACACTCACACCACTATTCCCTATCTTACCATAAATATCAGGTCTATGGTCGGGGTCTTGCCCGTAAAGGGTAACACTATCAAAAGCTGTGCTCAATCTTTTAGCAGGCAGGCCCATTGATACATAGTGAAAGCGCTTGTTCGTCCTTTCGGGTCCGCCTTCACCTGCAAACATCCTGGTTGGGTCTTCACCCTCACGCTTGAAAGGATAGATACCCGCTGCATAAGGAAACTCTCCCGGAAAATTCTCGGTCAATGCCCATCTTAATATCTCACCCCATGCCTGGAATTTCGGCACTGCCACTTTCGGTATCTGCGAATGGGATAGTGATTCAGTATGCGTTTTTATTTTAAGTTCCTTATTCCTAACCTTATAAGTATAGTATTCTCCTAAGTATTGTTGTTTCTTCGCTTCCCAGGTCTCCAGCAGCACTTTATTCTTAGGGTCCAGATCCAGTTCATTTTTGGAGTAAACCTCCTGCAAAGTTTTTATCAGCCTGTCCTTATCTTCCACATCACTTTTCTTCAGGGTGTCAATCGTCATCTTTATACCAAACAACCTTTGCGCCACAGCAGCCTGGTCCAGAGCCCATTTATCATACTTCCGGTTATTCTCCGTTATCTCACTCAGGTAACGCACACGTGCAGGCGGAATGATAAATATCTTCTCGCTCATCTCATCCGTAATATGGAAATCAGAATGCAGGTCCGTACCCGTCTTCTGCTTCACAATATCCATCAGGGAGCGGTACATGGTATTCGTTCCCGGATCATTGAACTGTGATGCTATCGTACCAAACACCGGCATATCATCCGTTTTCCTATCAAAGAACTTATGGTTGCGCTGGTATTGTTTCTTCACGTCACGCAGTGCATCCATAGCCCCACGCTTATCAAACTTATTGATGACAACTATGTCCGCAAAATCCAGCATGTCTATCTTCTCCAGTTGGGTCGCAGCCCCATATTCCGGAGTCATCACATACATGCTCAGGTCGCAATAATCGGTAATATTCGTATCACTCTGCCCAATGCCCGAAGTCTCCAGAATAATAAGGTCATACTTCGCAGCCTTCAATATATTCACCGCATCCAGTATATACTTACTCACTGCCAGGTTGCTCTGCCTCGTGGCCATGCTGCGCATATACACCCTGTCATTCCGTATGGCGTTCATACGTATACGGTCGCCCAGCAAAGCCCCGCCCGTCTTGCGTTTAGAGGGGTCTACCGATACAATGCCAATATGTTTATGCTTAAAGTCCAGCAAAAACCGGCGCACTATTTCATCCACCAGCGAGCTCTTGCCCGCACCACCGGTACCCGTAATACCCAGCACAGGCGTATGCGACCTGGCAGCCTGTTCACTCACTTTTTTCAGCGCAGCCTGCGTTTCCGGCAGATCATGAAAATTCTCCGCTGCAGATATCAGCCTTGCTATAGACTTTGCATCCTTTTCTTTCAGATGTCCCGGTTCCCCATTCAATCTGTTACCCGTAGGATAATCACTCTTCTCTATCAAATCATCTATCATCCCCTGCAGGCCCATAGAGCGCCCATCATCCGGGCTATAGATGCGCGTGATACCATAATCCTCCAGTTCCTTTATCTCGCTCGGTAATATCACACCACCGCCGCCGCCAAATATTTTTATATGCCCGCAACCCTTTTCCTTCAGCAGGTCGTACATATACTTAAAATACTCCACATGACCGCCCTGGTAGCTCGTCATGGCTATAGCATTGGCATCCTCCTGTATGGCGCAATCGACCACATCCTGCACAGACCGGTCATGCCCCAGGTGAATCACCTCTACCCCGCTCGCCTGCATCACGCGGCGCATGATATTGATAGAAGCATCATGCCCGTCAAACAAAGAAGCAGCAGTAACTATACGTATTTTATTCTTAAGAGAATAAGTCATATGAAAAGAATGAATTATAAGACGATGTAAAGGTACAATTAAAGGGTGAATTGGTTAATAGGTTGATTGGTTAATAGGTTGATGCCCTGATTCACTATTATTTCGTAAATTTACTATGTGAAAAAACGCTCAGTACGTGGTCTCGATTTTGAGGTTGATAAGCTGACTAATTCTATTGAAAATACAATAACAGGCGAAGTTTTTGATACTGAAATAAGTAGGTTGGGTATCTCTGAAATTAAACAAATCAAAGCTAAGGATTGGCAGTTCGATTGGCGAAATGAAATTAAGGATATAACAAAAGAAGTCTATAAACTTACAATAGTCAATAACTCTAATATTATTCAGGGACTATTAAGTATAGAGGATAAACAAGATCATATTTTTATGCATTTGATTGAAAGTGCTAATTTTAATAAGAATAGAGAAAAAGTTTACTTAGGGGTGCCAGGCAACTTAGTCGCTTTCGCATGCAAGATTTCTGTAGACAGAGGCTACTTGGGTTTTCTTGCCTTTGACGCAAAGACTGCGTTGATTAAACATTACGAGCAAACCCTCGGTGCTACTCATTTCAGGGCCTTAAGAATGTACATAGAACCGGTTGCAGCACGTAAATTGATTTTACAATATTTTAAATCGTAAAGAAATGGGACTAATAAGAGAGCCGAAAAATGTTGACTTTACAGTTAAATCTGAACCCTGGACAGGTGAAGATCTCAGTGATTTCAGGCAACTTATTAAAACATTTATAGCGAAAGAATCAAAACGAAAAAATAAACTTCCAACAAAAATACCGAATAAATAGGAACATTGAACTAAAACAAACTCGAAAAAGTCATTAGCTTGAAAACTTTCTAATAGAGTTGATTGCGGTCCTATAGAAAGATTATTTAAAAATGGGTATAAACTGCTTTGTTCTGTTAATGCTAAAAAAAAATGAAAGAAAAAAATTTGCCTTAATTTGTGAGGCTGAAAACCCAGATCCGGTTGGATTTCTTTACTAATCATTCGATTATCCCAAAAATATTTAATTAATAAAAGAAAGCCTAGCAAAAATCTAGCTACATCTAGGCTGATCCAAGGAACCACAACAAATCTAAATCCAAATAAAATACATCCCAACCAGACAATGTTTGATAACATAGTTCCTAATGCAGCAGCATAACCAGA
>CAIYVS010000136.1 GCA_903929655.1 uncultured Bacteroidota bacterium
GGTTCTAAGCTGACGCCGTTTTTTAACGACTCGTGAATAGGTAAGGTTTGCGTGATTTTAATGTTACCCTTGGTTTTATTGGTCCAAACAATTTTTTGACCGGTAAAGGCTGTAGAATCTGCTGGATTAAATCCATTTTCCGTAAAATCAATATAAACGGTTTTGATTCTAAGGTTGTAATTATCCTCTTCAAAAAACTGTATTTCCGCTGTACTTTCTTTGTCCGAACCGGCCGGTATTGGGGTGGCGGTGCAGGTGGCGGTATTTTTAATATCGGTAAATCGAAAGCCCAATTATTCGAAAAGGGTACCCGTGTCAATATTACATTTAATGATGTAGCGGGACTTGATGAGGCTAAGGTAGAGGTGATGGAAATAGTTGACTTTCTGAAAAACCCTAAAAAATATACTGCGCTGGGTGGTAAAATACCTAAAGGCGCTTTACTAGTAGGCCCTCCCGGCACCGGTAAAACATTGCTTGCCAAAGCTGTGGCAGGTGAGGCTCAGGTTCCCTTCTTCTCTATGTCAGGATCTGATTTTGTGGAGTTGTTTGTGGGTGTGGGTGCGAGCCGTGTTCGCGACTTGTTTAAACAGGCAAGAGAGAAGGCGCCATGTATTGTGTTTATAGACGAGATAGACGCCATAGGCCGTGCACGTGGAAAGAATGTGGTAATGAGCAATGATGAGCGTGAAAATACGCTGAACCAACTCCTGGTTGAGATGGATGGTTTTAGTGGCGATAGCGGTATCATTGTATTGGCTGCAACTAATCGCCCTGATGTACTGGACACCGCATTGCTGCGCCCCGGCCGTTTTGACCGCCAGATATCAATAGATATACCGGATGTAAAAGGAAGGGAAAAAATATTTGAAGTGCATCTGAAGCCTATTAAGAAATCTGCAGACCTTGATATTCATAAACTGGCTGCGCAAACACCGGGTTTTGCGGGTGCAGACATTGCGAACATCTGTAACGAAGCAGCTCTTATTGCAGCCCGTAAAGGCAAAGCAGAGGTAGATATGAGCGACTTCAACGATGCAATTGACCGTGTTATCGGAGGGCTTGAAAAGAAGAATAAGATCATTTCTCCTGAAGAGAAAAAAGTAATTGCTTATCATGAAGCCGGGCATGCAGTATGCGGATGGTTCCTGGAGCATGCATATCCGCTGGTAAAAGTATCTATTGTGCCGCGCGGAGTAGCAGCACTTGGCTATGCGCAATACCTGCCTAAAGAACAATATCTCTATACGCTGGACCAGATGCGCGACCAGATCGTTGCATTGTTCGGTGGACGCGCTGCGGAAGAACTTATATTCGGACAAGTATCCACCGGTGCTCAAAATGACCTGGAACGAATTACCAAAATGGCTTTTTCTATGATCAGCATTTATGGTATGAACGATAAAGTAGGTAATGTATCTTATCATGATGGCCAACAGGAATATAATATGACCAAACCATATTCCGAGGAAACAGCTAAAATGATAGATCAGGAATTACGCATACTCATCGCTGCAGAATACGAACGCACTAAAGAACTGCTGCGCAATCATATGGAACAGCTTAAAGCCCTGGCACAAGAACTTTTAAGCAAAGAAGTACTGTTTAAAGACGACCTGGAAAGACTGATAGGCAAACGTCCTTTCGAAGAAATGTCGCCTAACGAAGGTATCCCCCCTATAAACGACATTACAACAACCGAAACAGCGGCTTTTCAATCATAATAAAAAATTAAAAACGTCCCGCTTTCCGGGACGTTTTTTTACTTTTGCTCTCTATACAAAGTCGATGCAAACTTTTAAAACTTCCAAATCAAGAGAAAATATCCTCAGCAATATTCGCAAGGGCCTGAATGAAATGCCCATGCCAATTCCATTTCCGGAGGCGGATAGTTTGAAAAATGATATTTTCGCTAAAAGTGATCTAAGCATCGAGGAGATTTTTGCACAGGCTTTTATACAACTGGGAGGCAAATTTGTTTTTTGCGACAATGAGCAAATGCTGATGGAGAACATCGTTGCTCTTAACGAAAGCCGTGGCTGGAAACAATTGCTATGTTCAGATAAAAGATTGCTCCATCTTTTTCAAAATAATAAACTCAATATTGCCGAGCTTGCAGATCCTGCCATAGAAAAAGCAGAAGCCTGCATTACTGATTGTGAGGTGTTGGTTGCCCGAACCGGTTCCGTTATCTTTAGCAGCAGGCAATATATGGGCCGCTCTGCCTCTATTTTTTATCCGGTACACATCATCATCGCTTATGCCAACCAAGTGGTGGCAGATATTGAAGATGGCCTGGAACTGATGAAAAAACGTTATGGCACGGAACTTCCTTCTATGATCAACCTCAACACCGGCCCCAGCCGCACTGCCGATATAGAAAAAACACTGGTTGTAGGTGTTCATGGCCCGGCAGAGGTATTTTGTTTTTATATTAATGCTTAGTATGTATTTAGTCAAAATTACATATACATAATAATTATTTACATATATTTATTTTGACATTCCCATATATAAAGTTGGTACTATGCAAAAAAATGCTGAGAAATGAATTTGCATTCATTCTCAGCATTTTACTAAAAGGAATATAAGTTTTTAGTAATGAAGCAACAAAGAGGGTAAACAAGGGCCGGCACGTGGCGTTAATAGAAACCTTGATTTTTACATCTAAATCTCTGGTACAAAGAGAAGTATAAATTTTCAAACTCCGGGCACCCATTCGACGAAAGTGCCTTTTCATTCAACGAAAGTACGTTTTGGTTCAACGAACGGTCAAAATTCATTGATTTTCTTTCGGTTTAAAACCTGCTGTTCTCGTTATTTTACTAAAAAC
>CAIYVS010000137.1 GCA_903929655.1 uncultured Bacteroidota bacterium
ACCAGGAGGAGCGGGAGTATCTCCATCATTATATTCGTTAGCTCCATTTGCATCTCCAGTTATCATACTTACACCCGCAGCCAATGTAAGATTATTGTTTACTTTATAGGAGGCCATTAATCCCCCGGTTCTATATCTGTCTTCACCATCTCCAAGTGGCATTAACCCCCGTACAGCATCTTCATTAAAAGTAATGCCAAAATCACCAATCTGAGCAGAGTAAACTCCTACCTTTTGTGCACTATTACCAGTATAAGAGCTCTGCCCAGCGCTTAAGCCATAATATGTTGAGTTTGCAGTATACCCTAATCCGCCATGCCAGCTAAAATAATCACCTGAACCACCAACATTATGAATCATATCATTAATACCGGTACTAAAACCTGCTCCGATACCACCACTAAGTGTAACATTGCCTAAAGTAGCGCTCCCGCTTAAAGAGCCTCCTAAAGTGAATCCTCCCGACCCAAAACCTATCATTGGGCTAGCATTTAAACTAAAATTACTGGATTGAAAAATAGGAACAGATGGGAAAAACCTATTTACCTGTCCAACTGCTGCGCCCGCAACAGCAGCCCCAGCACTAGAGAAACTACCAGCGCCTAAGCAGCCCCCAACAAATCCAGACCCAAACGACTCCGCCATCTGACCGATATTCATATTTCCATGATCAATTATTAAATCGGTAGCTAAATTAACAGCACCGAATATTAACCCGGCAGCAAGCCCACAAATGTTTCCTGAAGGGTCGGTGTACTTTAGCGGATTATTTCGCGCATAGCTATACGAATTATAGTCCTGGGTGAAATTAGGATCTGGTATACATTTATCCGGCCCCAGCATCCGGCCCACTACGGGGTCATACAACCTGGCATTCAGGTTAATAAGGCCAAACTCCGGCAAATGCTCCTGGCCTATAAAGCCGCGTATCATCCAGGAGGGCATGGGTATATAATTGTTATTGCTAAGGTTATAGCTCCAGTCTGTGGGATTACGCATATTACCCCATGGGTCAAAATTTTGCTCTCCCTTTATAGCCCCCTGATCATCTGTAAGCGTCAGGAAAGAGCCAAGATGATCTTTATATACATAGTAAATTACCGGTGTAACAGTGCAGCTATTATTTATCTGAACGACAGTGCCGACAACGCCGGGGAGAGGGTTAACGCTGATCTGAACGGAGGTAATTGGGCCGGTGATATTACAACCCGAAATGTCAATAAACTTCAGGGCGCAAATGCCGTCGCCGCCCCCTATATAACTAACCACATAGTCTGTATGTGTATTATAATTTTTTATTCTTTCCCAGTCTCCATAATATTCCCTTGTTTCCACTGGTTGGCTGCCGGCGCCGCCTTGCATAAGCTGGCTGAACTTTCTCTGGTAATCCGCATCATAGGTAAAACTCATTAGATTGTTATTCTGTATTATATTGTCCGGCTGATTGAAGGGTGTATAGCTGATGCTTTGCTGGTTTTGTTGGTTTTGCTGCACATAAGCAAGGGGTACCTGCACACTGCTCAACTGGTGTACCCAATAATTAAAATTGCCGCTTCCTATCGCTGCCACATCGCTTTTCTCAAGATTACCTCTGCTGGTGCCTGAATGGTTGTCGTATGAAAAACTAAGCGGAGTAAGCGGAGGGTTGTTAACAACTCCCGCCGACTTTAACCTGAACAGGCCATCATAATCGAAATTCTCATATATGCTGTTAATATTGTCCGCCCTTTGTCCAAGGCTAATGCCCAGGTTCGGGGTCCAGCTCATGCTAATATCCTGCACGCCAGGTGTTTTAAAACGAGTAGGCTGCCCATTGCTATAGCTTATAGTTGTATTTTGAAGATTTCCAAGTTCATATTGGGTTGGCTGTCCCAGTCCGTTCTCTGCACCGGTTGCGTAATACACTATCTTGGAGACAGTATAATCATAAACCGTTGCTAAATTGCCATAGGGGTCATAAGAATAGCCCAGATCTACCCAGGTTCCTTTTTTTTCTACCAAGCGGCCGTATGCGTCATAACTCAAGCTTTCTGCATCTACCGTATTGCCCCCATAAACTTCAGTCTTTGATTGTAAAGAACCATCATAAGTGTTATAGACATAGTTTTCTATACGGCCGTTAAAATCCGTGACTGTCTGTAATTTATTATAACTGCCGGTGCCAGACGGGTAATATTGGTAAGTGGTTATACCCTCAACCCCCTTCCGGCTCAGCATACGGTCCAGATCATCGTAGTAGTATCTGTGTATATTTCCAACAGAATCTGTTTCTTTCGTTACCCTGTTCCGGTCATCATACTGGTAGCTGGTCATTCCTGTAGAATAGTTACCATTATTATTGGTAACGCTGATGAGGCGTCCATATGAATCGTAAGCATTGGTGAGCAGGGTTATGTTCGCATGTGTTGCACTCAACTTATTGCCCCAGCTATCATACGTAAAATTCACGGTACCTCCGAAATCGCTTACGCTTGTTATTTTTCCAGTCGCATCGGTGGTCTTAGAAATAGGGGTGGTGCAATTACCACAAGGAGTATTCGGTCCTGCAGTTTGCAGCGTAGTATTACCATTGCTGAATACATAGGTGTAATTCGTAGTTCCCTGGAAATTGGTGCTGCTCTTTAAGAGGTTCAGGCTATTGTATATATAGCTGGTTTGCATAGGCGTTTCGCCAGCCAGGTGAGGAGCCGTTTCACTACTGAGATTGCCTATATTATCATAAGATTTTGTGGTTGTATCGGTCCCGTTGAAACCTTCGGTTTGCCTTTCAACTTCCTTACCGAGTTGGTTATACGATATTGTCACATCGCTATGGCCCGGGATTGGGGCATTCGGATTCCAATTGGTAGAGACATTCCAATAGGCATAAGGAGGGGTACTCGGGTTAGTGCCCCAGTTGTATGATGTAATAATGACATTGTTGGTAGGGAGTATAGTTTGGGTAATGCGTCCCCACTGATCATATTGGTGCTGGGTGATATTACCGGCTATATCAGTCTCCTGGGTAGGTATGCCCCAGAGTGGGTCAAATGTTGTCGCAGTACTTTGGTACAAGGGTCCAGTCAGATTATTATCAGTTGATACCGGAAACCTGCCTGTATTAATGTCATAATCAGTGTTAATAGTGCTTGAAGAGTTATTATAGCCGGCAATGGTGCTAGACTTAACATTGCCATAGCCGTCGTAAGTATATGTCTTTGTGTTTACAGGGACAGCGGGTGAAATCCCTGTCGCTACCTGAAAAACGTCTGTATGTAACAAATTGGCACTGTTATAAATATAATTATGCGTTGAGGTAACCGAAGGTTGTCCTGTCCTGGTAATGGTCGAGGTCACGTTGCTGGGTTCAGAATAGTAAGGGTTTGCCGGCACCAGGCTGCTCCCAACATTATAACTGGTATTTGTTGTGGTGTTTTCTAAACCATTATTGACATTAACAACCGATAGTATATTCCCATAGTTATCATAGGTATTGTTGGTGGTATTGGTAGCCCCTGCCAGGGTAGTTTCTGTTACCTGGCTTAATTGTTGTGTAAAAATACCATTGCTGCCGCTAAAGATAACGTTATTGATTGTCTGACTTGACCTGCCTCCAATGGTTTTGGTAGTCGTGTCCAGCCAGGGTACATAGTAGGTAGGGTCTATGGTGTATTCGGTATAGTCAGTAGCATTCAGTGCATTATTGGTCGCGTCTATAGCATGAAAGCCAAGAAAACCCCTGCCGCCATTGTGAAATAGTGCATCTGTATAGTAGTAGCTTATGCTGTTCTGCCCTCCATTGTCATTAGGCTCGTAAAGTGTTTCCACTACCGGTAAAGGGAACTGCACACTATTCAGCGGGTAGCTAGATATTGCGCCCTGTGTATGAGCCCCTTGGGTGATGGGTGTATAGTCAAATTGCGTTACTCTGCTCATGCCATCCTCTATTTTTTCTATCACAAGCTCGTTTTCGTATGAATTGTTTTGCGCATCAAAATAAAGCGTTTGAAGGGTAGAGACACCTTCTATAGATGCTGTCAGGTCTGATTTACCATCACCATTCATATCAGCCACCATTCGCATGGGATAAAAATGTGATTGTGATAATACATTATTACTCCAGAGATAGTTTTGCCTGGTAAAACCATCACCCTTGCTGTAGTAAATATCAAAAAAGGATTACATGGAATTAGCACGCTCTACACAATCGGTGTGGTATGCCACTTG
>CAIYVS010000138.1 GCA_903929655.1 uncultured Bacteroidota bacterium
AAGCACCAATAACTGTAGTAGGAACAAATGAAAAAGCTGTATTAAGTATAACTACAGATATTACAGAACAAAAACAAGCGGAATCAGAACGTATGAAAATGATGGCAGATATTGTGCAGAGGAACCAGGACCTGGAGCAGTTTTCTTATATTGTTTCACATAATTTAAGAGCCCCGGTTGCCAATATCACTGGCCTTACAGACATATTGCAAATGCCTGATTTAGATAAAGCCGATGAAAAAATATGGATAAGCGAGTTGGGAAATTCCGTTAAAAAAATAGATAGTATTATTCTTGATCTCAATAATATACTACAGGTTAAACATACGGAAAACGAGAAAAAAGAATTAGTCAGCTTTTCTGGTTTAGTGGAAGATATTAAATTGAGCATTCATAACCTTATTAAAAATAACAACGTTCAAATAGTAAGCGATTTCGTAGCAATTGATGAAATGTATACCATAAAAAGCTATCTGCACAGCATTTTATTCAACCTTATTTCAAACAGTATTAAATACAGGCAGCCGGATATAAACCCCATAATAAATATTAGCAGCAAAAAGTTGAATAATAAAATCCTAATAGTGATTAAGGATAATGGAATGGGTATTGACCTTGAAAAAAGAGCTACCCAGGTATTTGGTTTGTACAAACGTTTTCATAGCCACGTAGAGGGTAAAGGAATAGGACTGCATATGGTAAAAACACAGGTAGAATCATTGGGAGGGAAAATTACAGTTGAAAGCGAAGTAAATAAAGGAACAGAATTCAGGATCGAATTTGAAAAATGAGTTAACAGAGAAAACACAAAAAAAATGAAAGAAGAAAGCATGCCCGATTTTATTATTATTGATGATGATAGTATCAACAATTTAATCTGCCTTAAAATAATTAAACAAACAATTCCTGGAGCTTGTGTAGAAACGTTTACAGACCCCGAAAAAGGACTTGCGCATATCTTATCATCTTATTCCGCTGGCTATGCCGGGAATGCTGTTCTTTTTCTTGATATTAATATGCCTTTTTTAAGTGGTTGGGAAGTACTGGGTATCATTGCGGAATTCCCGTCTTTGGTGAAGGAACGCTTAAAAATATTCATGTTGTCTTCTTCTGTCGATCCCAAGGACAAAGAAAAAGCCGGTAATAATCCTCTTATATCAGGCTACATAACAAAATCCTTATCGGTAGCTAAGTTTCAGTCCGTTTTTCCTGATTATGAAAAACACGGATTGATTAAAGTTAAATCGTAATAATTGGTAGACCCGCTAACCCAAAAGAATTTACATTGTTTTTAAACAATAAGGATATCAATTGTATTCCGGCAAAACGCAGCACCCCGGAATCGGAAAGGGCTGGGGGAGAGGTGTCCTTTTACATTTTATAAACCTTAATGCATTAATATTTTCCATAATAACACCCCTCAAAAATATACCCCAAAAAACCGACAGGTACCAATAACGTATTATCAATTGACTTTCAATAAATTACCTCGAAAAAAATTTCTGTCATACGGCAGTTTCACACGTGTCATACGGCAGTTTTGCCCGTGTCATAGAAATCCGATTTGGAACAAATATCAAACACTTCTCAACTTTGTCGGAAAATTGAAGCAAAACTAAAACAATTTCAACATGAGAAACCCCAAAAATGAATTTTACGAAGACGTCCGCCAGCTCTACTTCACCGGCAAGTACACACAAAAAGAGATCTCTAAGACAACAGGCGTTCCCGAGCGCACCATTCGCAATTGGGTAAAAGATGGCCACTGGGTCAGGCTCCGCGAAAATGCCAACAGCGCACCCGCCGTTATGCTCGAAAATTTTATCAATCAGTTGGTCGAGCTCCAGAACACCATTTCAAACCGACCCCCCGGCGATCGCTGACCAAGAGACTGGGAAGCAGATATTCAGAAAAAATTGCTCACCGCCATTATTAACATGCAAAAATACCCTGCAGAAATGATAGCAGCCTTTGGCGCAGGCCTTGCACCTGTTTCCGATGTCATATTTGCAGAAGATCCGGCCTCCGAAACCGAAAAAAATCAAATGCCCTTCCAGGTGCCCCTTCGTGTCAGGTACGATCCCTACGAAAATGAAGGAATAGAAGTGCATTTTAAAGTAGCAAAAGACCAGCTCGAAAACACCGAATTAATTGAAAATCAGCCACTTAACGATGTCACAGAGCGGCCACTTAGCGGCCAAAAAGAGGCAACAAGCGGCCATATCAGCGTCGCTCAGCACACACAAACTCTCAACACCGGCACAGTGATACCACTTATAGAAATGTGCGACGCATCAGAAGAAACAGAACACAACATCCTGCCTCCACAAGAAAATACACCGGCACTAAAAGCAACAGGCAGCTAATATAAATGGATTCACACCTCCCTCGGAGAGGGTCGGGGAGAGGTTTCTCATTCAGGAGAGGCTCGGGGAGAGGTATTTAATCCCTAAATTTGCATCATGTCCGCATCCATAACAAAAGACCAGGTTTATCATTTACTCCAATCCGTCACAGACCCCGAGGTACCCGTTCTCACCATACTGGACCTGGGCATAGTGCGCAATGTGGAACTAATTGAAAAAGAAGGACAAACCTCTGTAAAAGTCACCATCACCCCCACCTACAGTGGTTGCCCCGCTATGGACGTAATAAGCATCAACATACGCATGGCACTCCTCAGCAACGGCATCAGGCATATAGAAATAGCGTCCCAACTCAGCCCCGCCTGGACAAGCGACTGGATGAGCGAAGAAGGCAAACGAAAACTAAAAGAATATGGCATAGCCCCGCCCTATAAAAAAGCAAATGAAGCCACAGGCCTCTTTGAAGAAGATGCCGTGCCCTGCCCCCGCTGCGGTTCCGAAAACACACAACTCGTCAGCCAGTTCGGCCCCACCGCCTGCAAATCCCTCTACAAATGCCTTTCCTGCTTCGAGCCATTCGAACATTTTAAATGCCACTAATTTTTTAAAATTTGACTTTTAACTTTTGAATTTAAAACGTGTACGAAAACAAAATCAGCCTGTAGGGCTGTTTATAAATATTATCTTTTTAATAACATTATAAAGAGGATTTGATAATAATACCAATTAGACATCTAAATTCGTCATTGCTGCCATAAAAGGCCTCATAGAGGCCAAAGGTCTGTAGCATTCAAAAGAACAGGAAAGTGCGCTCCGTAGGTG
>CAIYVS010000139.1 GCA_903929655.1 uncultured Bacteroidota bacterium
CTATTCAGAAAACACTATCCATCATTACCGCAAATAGCCTGTTTTGATACTGCATTTCATACCTCTATCCCCATAGTGGCAAAATTGTTGTCGATACCCAGGCGATACTATGAAATGGGGATTCACCGGTATGGGTTCCATGGGCTTTCTTATGCATATCTTATGGAAGAACTGCAAGGAATAGACCATGCGGCAGCTCAGGGTAAAATTATATTGGCGCACCTCGGCAGTGGTGCAAGCCTTGCGGCAGTGAATGAGGGTAAAAGCATAGATACAAGCATGGGTTTTACACCAGCATCCGGATTAGTAATGGGAACGCGCTCAGGCGATCTTGATCCCGGTGTCGCCTGGTATTTGATGCAGTCTGAAAAATTGAGCACGGAACAATTTAACCATCTTATCAATTATGAATCCGGTTTGCTTGGTATATCCGAAACAAGATCTGATATGCGTGAATTGTTGAAACTTAAAGACACAGACAAGCGTGCAGCTGAAGCTGCTGAACTATTTTGTTACCAAACCAAAAAATGGATCGGCTCATTTGCAGCAGCGCTCGGAGGTATAGATACACTGGTATTCTCAGGAGGCATAGGTGAAAATGCACCTGAAATACGAAGCCGGATTTGCGACGGAATGAAATTCTTAGGTATCGAATTGGATAATAACAGGAATGTAAATAATGAATCAATTATTTCCAGTGATTTAAGCAAGGTAAGCGTTCGTGTCATTAAAACCAATGAGGAATTAATGATAGCAAGAATGGTCTGCCGCGTTACTGAACGACAAAATTAAGAACGAGGATTAAACATAAATACAATGGACACAAACAATCAAAAACCGGATGAGCTTACAAAAGACAGTATTCCTGAAGGGACAACCCAAAAGGAAACAAACAAACAGGATAAAAGAATGCCAAGGAAGAAGAAGAAAAAACAGGTTTCGGCATTGGTTGCTGCTTCTATGGGAAGAAGCGCAGTAAACAATGTGGGTGGAAGCGCCTACAGGGATACAAATTTTATGGGCACTGGCACCAATCTTTCATACAGGGAAGGCGATTGAGCATGTGAGGACTTGCGATTTCTAGTGTAAGAATTTTCCTTTGGATATTCTACAATAAAGCTATGCCATTATTCTGATGCAGAATGATGAAAAGAAACGTAGCAGCATCTCAATAAATGAATAATGCGCTTAACAGACAAGAACTAAGATACATTTTAATCATAGAAACAAAAATTGACAAGATGAATACAAAATATGAAATAAGCGGAATGAGCTGTGGAGGATGTGTGGCTAATGTAAAAAATGCATTGCTGCAAGTACCCGATGTTACAGAGGTTGAAGTGCAATTGCGTCCGCAGAGAGCAGAGATAACCATGAGTAAATATGTTGATGTTAATACGTTACAAGCCTGGTTAAGCAAATCAGGGCCATATACAATCAAAGAACTTGCTGCAGATCAAAATCTGTGAATGTTGCAACAATTACAGTTTAATGTGTAAGGCGTATTGCAATTTAAGAACTTAACTTTCTTACGATTATCATCATTCATTTCATTAAAATAAAATTTAAAATAGATAATATGACAATTCAACTAAATGCAGATAAAAA
>CAIYVS010000140.1 GCA_903929655.1 uncultured Bacteroidota bacterium
ATACCCCTTACTGGCCTTAATATGCAGCACTTCTGTTTTGATATAATTGCATTAAATTTGATTGAAATTTCGAATCCACCACTATGTATCAGATCCTATATTGCTTATTCATTTTTTCCATTATTTCGGATCAACTCTGGTCACAGGTAAAGCCTAAAGAATATAGTGAACTAAATTATCGCTTGATAGGTTTCTCATTTCCGGGCAAAGGGAAAATAAACAAATGCAAACTTGAAATTGCAAGCGGCAATTATGATGAAGCGAATGCTTTTGAAAAAAATATCATTGAAAGTTTAGAATGTAAAGCAAGGAGAATAATAGCAAAAGTGCCTTTATGGGGAAAGCCATATACCTGGCGGGTTGTTTATGAAAACGATCAGGCAAAGATCATTAAAAGCCCCCTATATCATTTCAGCACATTACCAGGTCGCAATATGGATACATCCAATGTGCGTTTAAGGGTTATGGAGAATAAGGAAAAATATAAGGACGCTTATGTGCTATTGGATCATAATAAAGCGATGTACGACATGAATGGCGATCCTGTATGGTTCCTGCCCGATATGCCCGCAAGTAAAGCTTTTCCCAGGGATCTTAAGCTTTCGCCCCAGGGAACAATTACTTTTTTACTCAAGGGGCATATATACGAGGTAAATTATGATGGAACTGTTGTATGGCAAGGGCCCAATACCGGGGAAGTGAGCGGAGATCGTGAAGAGTATTATAATCACGAATTTACAAGATTGAATAACGGACATTATATGGTACTGGGAGAGGAAAGCAGATACTGGAACCCGGAACTAAAGAATGGTAAGATAGCTGCTGATGCCGGTAAAACCGATATGAATGCATCCAAGTCGCAATTTGGAACACTTATAGAATATGATGAAAAAGGTAAAGAAATCTGGTCGTGGAAGTCTTCTGGCTACTTTTTGCATTCCGACCTTTATCATAATACACCAGGTTCCCTTTTAACACCAACAATAGATGTGCATATTAATTCATTTTATTTTGATGAAAAAGCTAAGATCATTTATGTAAGCTTCAGAAACATCAGCAGGATTGTAAAACTTAAATATCCTGAGGGAAAAGTATTGGATACTTATGGTGAAATTTATAAGGCGGGGCTTCCTGAAAAGGGGAACAACTTATTTTGCCAGCAGCATAGCATAAAATGGTCTGAAAAAGGTTATTTGTATATGTTCAACAACAACTCTTGTAATCCTAAAAAGTTGCCTACAGTGCTCGCTGTGCAGAAAGCGCCTAATGGGGACATGGAAAAAACATGGGAATATGTGTGCAGTATGGATGGCAATTATACTGGTTCATTTATCCAGGGCGGAAACGTTATAGAATTATCCGACAATTTATTCTTTGTAAGTATGGGCGTACCTTATAGTAAGATATTTATTGTGAACAGGGATAAAGAAATACTATGGAGTGCATTGCCGGAAAAATGGAACCCCGATCAAAAAAAATGGGATGTAATTGGTCAATACAGGTCCAGTATCATACTCGATAAGAAAAAGCTGGAAAAACTTATCTGGAATACAGAAGAGTAGGCTCTTTCGGGAGAATTTATTTTATGACCCCACCCCCGGAGGTTCAGCATATTCTGATATGTTCCTCCAATACTGAAAAATCCACTGATATTGAAGATACTGATGTGCTCTTGAAACAATTATTACCTTAATGCAAGAGCCATAAACAATAATGCGATATATCTTTTTTGTCATATTTACTCTGTTCAGGCAGTGTTGAGATAAGCCCCCGGCATTTGGCGGAGGCTATACAATACCGCAATATGGATAGAGATGGATGGGTAGGTAGGGTTTAAATAACTATAGGGAAAAGTTGCATGCCGAATGAAGCAATCTGATTCATAATAAAATTATAAAGTGTGTAATTATGTAGGATTACCACACATTACTACATTTGTGCAGATTGCAAACACTACAAAACATGAATAGAAAATCATCCATAAAGCCATTCATTTACAGTGTTTTGCTGCTGTGCCTCATCTCGCAACATGCGTATGCACGGCATTTCAGGGATACTGTACGGTTCCGGAAGTCCATAGCAGAAAAACATGCGCTGGTAATGACAGACAGCGCCCTGAATGAAATAGGCGTTGATAGTATTCTTAACAAAGTTGAAAATGTACATAATACCCTTAACCGTATTATAAATAGTACCAGTGTGGGTTTTTATACCCGCGCTATAGAAGATAATTTTCCGGAAATAGACTCCAACATTGATATTATCGATAACAACCTGTCCATATACTCCAATGTCCTTGATGTTAAGAACCTGCAGATGTTCGATCTGTTGTTAACGAGTATGCAGAACCAACTTACGCAATGGCGAAATTTATTGTTCGGCTACGAGAGAGACCTTGGTGAGATGAGTAATGAAATGGGTGCATTTAAACATGATACCCTTCTAAGGGCCATCATTGCCGATTCTGCCTTCAAGAGTTTGTATGGCAATGAAGTACAGGACCTGAAAGGCAAATGGAAAATTGCAAAAAAGACGATCAGCGATAATCTGTCCCGTATTAACCAATTGCAGGCTAGTGTATCAAACGAATATTTCACAACTATAGACCTGCAAAACAAAAGTAAAGACCTTCTTAAAAAAGTGAGCATCAGGTCGCTTGGTAAGGAATATGATTATTTATGGCTTGCCAATAACAGGTCTGACAGCGAAAAAGCCTCAGCAAGGCTACTTACCCACAAATCCTACCAGGGACAGAGAAAGATCCTTCGGTACTATTTCAGACGCAACGAAACTAATCAACTCTGGATGTTGGCAACCGGCATCCTGTTTGCCTTGTGGATATTCCTGAATTTTAAAAAGCTGCAGAAGAACGACGCGAAAGTTCCGGCGCATGCTTTCAGGTTCATCAAAAAGGTCTCAGTCCTGGCCACGCTCGTATTACTCTTCAACATCTCCACGATGTTTGACCTGCACCCACCAACTGCCTTTGTTGCGCTGACGGAATTGTTTCTTGTTATTACACTCACCATAATGTTGTGGAGAACCTGGCCACGCAAACTTTACTATTATTGGCTTATCATAGGCGTACTATATATTGTTTTGTCCTTTTCAGGCCCACTCATTACACCTGATCTGAATGTTCGCATATTCCTTCTTTTGCTAAATGTGGTATCTCTTGTTTTTAGTGTATTATGGATCAGGGCACTTGACAGAAATACGATCACCTTTCCGCTAATGATAAAGACCGTCTCAGTTATTTACGCCTTGTTAAATTTTGCAGCCATCATTTGCAACCTGTTTGGCAGACTGAGTCTCTCAAAAATATTTAGTATCACAGCCATCTATGGTCTTACCCAAATGATAGGACTAACTGTTTTCATACAGATCGTTATGGAAGCTTTTGATCTACAGACCATGGTAAGCAAAATGAAAGGTGGGATAACCGCAAAATTAAACTTTGAAAAAACACAAAACCTTTTAATGAGGGGCTTGATCGTATTTTCGGTTATCATTTGGGTCATCATTTTCACCATCAGCCTTAATATGTATAACTTCCTCTCCGACTGGTTGATTACTTTCCTGGCAAAAGACCGGAAGATTGGCAGTACAACATTCGAGATCGGCAATATTTTATTATTCATCTTCATAGTATACATTTCCAATCTCCTCCAGAAAGGCGTAGGTTCACTATATGGCAAATCTGAAACCACCTGGGACCCTGAAATAAAGAAAAATGGTTCACGTCTTGCTATGACAAGATTAGTCTTGATCATTATCGGTTTCCTGATAGCCATTGCCGCCTCTGGCATCCCTATGGATAAGATAACGATTGTGCTTGGTGCCCTGGGCGTGGGCATTGGCCTGGGCTTACAAGGCATTGTAAATAATCTTGTTTCGGGTGTCATCCTCATTTTCGAGCAGCCTTTCAGGATTGGTGATTTTATAGAGATCGGTGATAAAAAAGGCAGGGTGCTGGACATTGGCATCCGCTCCAGTAAGATAGTAATGGAAGAAGGCGCAGAGATCATTATGCCTAATGCAGATCTCCTTTCAGGCCGTGTTATCAACTGGACATTAAGGAATGATAATGTGCGGATAGACATCCCCGTTTCTGTATTAGCTGGTCACACCTTTGAAGAAGTAAAAAAAATCATCATCGAAGAATTAGAAAAGAACGATGATGTCATCATGACTCCGGCACCCGAAATATTATTAATCTCAGTTACAGACAAAGCCATGACCATGAATATTATGGTTTGGATAAGTAGTGTACACAGGCTACAGGCTATTAAAAGCAAATTGCTGAACAGCATATACAACGCTCTTGCCTGCAATGATATCAAGATCGGATAACATAGACCTAATGTATACTGTGAACTATTTCGGAGCTTTCCACTAGCTGGAATATAAGCATTAGGAAGATAAATATCATTTCCTGATAAGGAACAAACATATTTTACAGCAGATAATATTCTATTAATAATTGAATATTATCTGCTTTTCACTATTTTCACCGGCAAAACAAAAAAATCATGATCAAAAAGTTATTAGGAACCTTACTTTTAGTATGCGCCGTATTTTCAAACTTCGTAGGATTTGCACAAGACCAAAAAGCAATTGACGATAAAATACTGACTGAGTATTTTGCAAAAAATCATATTAAAGCCACTAAAACACCCTCAGGCTTATATTACACAATTACAAAGAAAGGCAGTGGTGAAAATGCCAAACCAGGTCAACAGGTGAGCATGAATTATCTTGGGAAATTTCTGGATGGTAAACAATTTGATGAAAATGTGGATGAAAACTATAAACCCGTAAACGGCAGAACAGCTTTCAATTTCACACTCGGGGTGGGACAGGTGATAAAAGGATGGGATGAAGGCGTACAGTTATTAAACCCGGGTTGCCGCGCTGTGCTCTATTTACCATCAGGAATAGCTTATGGGCCCAATGCTCGCGGACCAATACCCGCAAATGCAATATTGATTTTTAATGTAGAACTATTATCTATTAATAAATAGCGTTTAAATTGAAACTTCTGGTCATGGCCTGCTGTGTTATACAGCAGGCCATGTTTGTTTTTGCGCTTATAAGATCAACTTGACCCATGCAAGCATTTCACCATATTTGATCTAAATTTTATTTATGTAATTAAACTTTCTATTTATAACTTTGTCCAACAAATCTAAAAAGTAATAACCCATAATGCGTACATTTCTAATATTTTCACTAACTGCAATTGTTTGTTTTTTCTCAACAAACACTTTTGCACAATCTATTTCGGTAACAGCTAGTCACGACACTATATGTGTCGGCAATTCAGTTACATTCTCTGCAACAGCATCCGGCACAGGCACGCCTCACTACCAATGGTACAAAAACAGCCTGAGCGTTGGCACAGACAGCACAGGCTATACAACAAGTGCATTAAACAACGGAGATGTCATCATCTGCCTCTTGTCTTCCTCAGTTGGCGGCCCTACTATTGCAGTGTCTTCGGCCATTGTCATGGTAGTTTATCATTATCCGGCAGTAAGCAGCATTTCAGGAACTGATTCGGTATGTCGCAATGCTACCATTATACTAACAAACGATTCAACAGGCGGCACATGGTCTAGCTCCAACACAGCTATTGCCAACGTTAACGCTGCCGGCCATGTTGCGGGAATTGCAGCCGGTTTAGATACCATTACTTATACCATCACCAATTTTTGCGGTACTGCGTCTGCATCATTAGCTATTACAGTTAAAACAAATCCTGTTGTACTCTCTGTTGTTGGCCCGGCTCATATTTGTACAGGTACACCCTCTTCATTATACACAGACAGCACGCCATCAGGCACATGGGGCAACAGCAATACGGCAGTAGCTACAGTTGATAATGCTGGTAATGTCACTCCTCTTACCCCCGGAAATATCAATATTACATATGCTCTGACTAATAATTGCGGCACAACCACTCGTACCCGTGCCATTGTTGTCAGCAGCCCACCCGTACCCGGCCCAATAACAGGTAACACTACCGTTTGCCAGTCAGATACAGTTCACTTGCATAACCCCGCACCTGGAGGCACCTGGACCAGCAGCAATCCCAATATTGCTCTGGTAACCACTGCTGGCGGCGGACCTGGCGGCACTTTCGGCCTGCTTGCAGGCATCATGCCCGGCACAGACACAATAACCTATATAGTGGTTAACTTTTGTGGCTCAGATACTAATACAGTAGCCGTTACAATCGACCCGCTACCTGTTGTTTATCCTATTGGCGGAAACGATAGTTTATGCCCCGGCGCTTCTTTTAATTTAACTGAAATTGCTACCGGCGGAACATGGGCAAGTTCTAATACCTCAATTGCTACAATTGATGCAAGCGGCCTGCTGACGGGTGTAGCAAACGGAACTGCAGATATAACATACAGCCTTACCAATAGTTGTGGTACAACAACGCAAACTTTATCAGTAGCTGTGTATTGCCCGCTTGCAGTAACCAATATAGAGCTCAGCAACAATATAACCATATCCCCTAATCCTGCTCATGATGTCATTTATATCGGGGGCTTTAAACCCGCTGCCGTTCGTATTGTAAATATGTACGGACAGCTTGTAAAAGAAGCATCCAACACTAACAACATACAGATTTCCGAATTGCCGGCAGGCATTTATTTCATGCAGCTATATAACGCTAAGGGCATCGTTGTAAGCAAACAGAAAATGCTGAAGTTTTAGCGAAGGTTTTGGTATAGCACCTTATTAAAACAAACATATTGATTAGGGCTCATCGATTTCTATGAGTAAACCAAACTTTATTAAAAAATTGTTTTGAATGGTCTATAATTTTATATTTTATCTTGTATATTTATAAAGAGCACCTATTTAATTTAATTTGGAATACAAAATCAAAGCATGTAGATGAATGTTGACATGGTTTCATATTATAAAGATAGAGCAGAAGAATATGAGAAAATCTATTCAAAACCAGAACGACAAGAAGACCTGAAAAATGCGACGGAAATTTTACAAACTATATTTAAGGGCAAAAGCGTTTTGGAAATCGCTTGTGGCACTGGTTACTGGACTGAGCGAATTGCTCAGGGTGCAGCTTCTATTTTTGCAACAGATATTAATGAAACTGTCATCGATGTAGCAAAAAGAAAAAGCATTTTAAATACGCAAGTTTCTTTCGGGGTTACTGATATCTATAATTTCTCCAGCCTAGATAAATATGAAAGTTTGTTTGGTGGTTTTATATGGAGCCATATCAAACTGCAAGACATTAAAAAGTTTCTATTTAATGTGAACAATTTAGTTTATCCCGGGGGAACTGTTGTTTTTATAGACAATAATTTTGTTGAGGGTAGCAATCTCCCAATCACAAACACTGATGGGAAAGGCAATACTTTTCAAACGAGAAAACTTGAAGATGGAACGACACATCTTGTCCTAAAAAACTTTCCGAAAGAAATTGTT
The DNA here is from genome assembly GCA_903929655.1 of uncultured Bacteroidota bacterium. Classification (GTDB taxonomy): domain Bacteria; phylum Bacteroidota; class Bacteroidia; order Chitinophagales; family Chitinophagaceae; genus JABDGU01. Next base: position 7,471 of record CAIYVS010000140.1, read on the forward strand.
TTACGACATAAACTCAAAAATATTGCTACAGAAGTTAGGATTATTAACCTGACCTACTTCTGGATTTTGTGCTACACAACAAGGATTCTATAGGTGTGCCATTGCACATCTTTAATGACTGACAATACCACTTTGCTCTATTGTCAGCCCGCCTGGATAAATTGGAGCCTTAATTTTTTCAATTGCCTTATTAATACTGATAGCGCCACAGTACCTGTTGCCCAATATAATTCTGTAGAATACGTTACATCAACCAGGTGGATACCAAAGCTTATATTTTCTAATGCAAGTCTGCATCCAAAAGAACAATAGTAACCTTATCTCTCAGGTGCTGTGCTTTTAGTTCTTGCATATAATCCAGGTCGCTGAATTTTTCTTTTATTGGTATAAACGTAGCAAAACTGAAAATTAATACATAAGGTTTTAAATCCTGGCTGAACAATGCTTTCTTACCCACGCAATTGAGACAACTCGTTTTCATATCAATTATTTCCCTGGCATTTTTTTGAAGATGCAGGATTTGTTATTTACTTGTGTCTTGATTACACTGGCGTAGTTTCATATGGCGCAAAAACTTTTAGAGTGCTTGACCTTAGAAATTTCAAGGTATACGAATTTCAATCTAGATATGAACATTACGTACTTGTGCAATGACCAAATACCCACAACCTAAAATTGGAGATCTGTTTCGAATTAACTATCCAGGCTATGACAAAGAGCTGTACATTTGTTTGTCGAAACCTTATAGTAGATTTGGTAATACAAAAGACATTGATGCTTATTCAATAACTGGTCGATATATTGA
>CAIYVS010000141.1 GCA_903929655.1 uncultured Bacteroidota bacterium
AAGGCGTTACAGGCTGATCTACATATTGATGGCGAAGACTCATACCTAAAAATACGACATGCTGTCAGATTTTATTCAACTGCAAAATCTGGGTTAAATTGTTAAAGCCAGGTTGCATAGCTTGGCTTTAATTATATATACTTATATCTTTATAATAAACATTTCCCTTAACAATCAATCTATGTCTATGAAAAAGTCAGTTCTTTTTTTGTTCCTGGTATTGAGCATCCGATCTGGTGCCCAACTTAGTAATGAGTACCCCGGCCTGGTGAAACAAGCTGATTCGCTTTATAACGGCAAGTTTTATAAAGAATCGGGTGAGGTTTACTTAAAGGCATTTGCATCCAGTGGATATGTGGGTATGACCAATGACCGGTATAATGCAGCTTGTGCTATGGCATTGGGAGGTATGACTGATTCTGCATTTTTTCAATTGGACAGGATAGCAACTAAAGTAAAATACGCGGATTATAACCATTTGACGACTGATCCTGACCTGGCAAGCTTGCATACTGATGCAAGGTGGGCGAAGCTATGCGCATTGGTAAAAGAAAATAAAGAAAAGGCGGAAGCAAATCTGAATAAGCCTTTAGTTGCTATATTGGATTCTGTATATATTGATGATCAGTCGGGGAGGCAGCAATATGAAGGTATGAGGGAGAAATTCGGCAACAATTCAAAAGAGGTTAAAGACTTATGGAAAATCATCAATGAAAAAGATTCTGTCAACCTTATAAAAGTTACAAAAATACTGGACCAGTATGGCTGGCTTGGCCCTGATGTTGTTGGAAACGAGGGCAATTCTACATTATTCCTTGTTATTCAACATTCGGATATGAAAATACAGGAAAAGTATTTACCCATGATGCGTGAGGCGGTTAAGAACCATCATGCGAGGGCTTCCAGCCTTGCACTCCTGGAAGACAGGGTTGCTTTAAAAGAAGGCAGAAAACAAATTTATGGCAGCCAGATAGGATATGGCCCTGACGAAAAAATGTTTATTTCGCCACTTGAAGATCCCGATAATGTGGACAAAAGAAGAGCAGAGGTTGGGTTGGGACCACTGGCAGAATATGTGCAACATTGGAACATAAAATGGGATGTGGAAGAATACAAAAGACAATTGCCCGAAATAGAGAAAAAACAAAAAGAGATTTCAGCTAAATAAATTTATTTGAACACTAAAAAATATGACCATAGTCAATATACTATTTAAACAATAGCCCCGGCCTGAAACCGGGGCTATTGTTTTTCTTATTCAATATTTTAAACCCAACCTAATTTTTAACAGGCAGAAAACCATATTTCTTTCCATATTCCATCATCTGAGCAAAGAAGCTTTCGGGGTATTCTACTTTAACATCCGTAATATCATTGCCGTTCATTACAGGTACCAGGCGAGGTTGTACAAAACCCTTGTACGGTTTCAGATTCAATTTCTTGTAGCGTGCCAGTATCTCGTTGTGCAAAGCGGTGTCTACTTTTACGCCGTAATTTTCAACCAGGTCTTTGCCTGATTTAAAATCGCCCTCAGATTTGACACGTTGTATTTCCTTTAAGAGTTCTCCGAATAATACTCTTAGCTTTGCATAATCATTAATCTGCACATAGGTCTTGCCATTTTTCTTTACAAATTCTACCACATTATCTTTCTTGCCATGCTCGTAAGCCCAACGTGCATTTAGCTGGCGGTTGCGCATATGTGCTTCTTCCAACTGAGCACCGGGCTTGAGACGGGTAAGTTGTGTCATAAGGCCATTCATCATATAGCTGTCGTACTCAGCCTTGGCTACATCCATATCGGGCATTACACCTATGTCTATCAGTTTCTGATCCATGATGTAATAGAGCCCCACGAGGTCGGCCCTGGCTTCTTCCAGGCAGGATGCATAGTTTTTCAATGTTTTGTCTGTTGTTTCTACGCCGGGATTAATCTGACCTGATGCATGGCCGATACATTCATGCATGTCTGTATGCAGATCGGATGCGAGTGGGCCCCATTTTTTCATTCTTTGCAATACAGTGTCGTTCACCGCAAATTCTTCCAACATGCCACTTTTCGTGCTGCTTACATTGTATGAATGAATGATGTTGCTGAGTGATACTGATTTAGAACCATGCTCTTTGCGTATCCATTCTGCATTGGGCAGGTTGATGCCTATGGGTGTGCTTGGTGCAGCATCCCCGCTTTCTACTATTACTGTTATTGCTTTGCCGGTAATGCCTTTTACGGTCTTCTTTTTATGCTGGGGCATGATAGGAGAATTATCTTCGAACCATTGTGCCTGTGCTGCTATTTTTTCAATACGTTTTGTTTCCTCAAGGTCTTTTAATGAGAGGGTACTTTCAAAGCTTGCTTTTTTGCCTATGGCATCGAGGTAGACTTCGATAAATCCATTCACCACGTCAATACGCGAAGTATCGTCTACCCAGGCTATATTATAGTCGTCCCATACTTTCAGGTCGCCTGTCTGGTAGTATTTGATCAATAATTCCAGTGTTTTCTTTTGATGTTCGTTTTCTGCTACGGTTGTAGCTTTTTGCAGCCAACCTATTATCTGGTCTATAGCAGCTCCGTACATGCCCCCACTCTTCCAGGTCTTTTCCACGATCTTTCCGTTTTCTTTCATGGTCTTGCTGTTGAGACCCCATGACGGTGCATCGCCTTTTGTATCAAATTTAGAGTAAAAAGCTTCTACTTCTTTTTGGGTTACGCCTTCGTAAAAATTGTTACAGGAGTTAACTATATTATCAATATTGGGGCGCTGGTCAACCTCCTTGGGCTCAAAGTTCATATCATATACTATTGGCTTGATACGAGCCAGGAAAGCGTCAGTACTTTCTCCGGGTTCCTTCGGCAATTGAGCTTCATCGCTGTTCTTCACAATCTCAGCAAAATATTCGTAAGGACAGTCAGGAATGAATTTTTCGTTACCATAGTGGTGATGATTGCCGTTGCTGAACCAGAAGCGGCCGCAATATTCCTGGAATTTTTTCCAGTTGTCGGTATTTTTATCTCCTTTATAAGTTCCGTAAATATCTTCCAGTGTTTTTCGCAGCAGGATGCCGTACTTGCTTTTCTGGTCATAGATTATATCACGTCCTGACAATGCAGCCTCATAAAGATAGTAGGCAAGCTTTTTTTGCTGCAGGCTGAGTTCATTAAAACCGGGTACCTGGTAGCGTAGCAATTGAAGATCGGCAAATGCTTCGGCCTCTACTTTAAAAGTATCTGTTTTTGCGGAACTGTCGGTTTTGCTTTGCTCGGAGCCTCCGTTTTTACAGCCGGTATTTATTAACTGCGTACTCATTAATATTGTAATGGCTAATGCCCATTTGGTTAAATAAATATTATATCTCATCAGATGTAATTTTAAGGTCTGTAAAAATACTATTCCCAAGCCCAAATCGCAATCTTTTAACTAATTGAAAATATTTCAGGGCAGTCTTTTGCATACCTTTGCCCCCATTTATGAAAAAAATTATCTTTTTATCTTTTTTATTCCCCATGTTACTGGCATGTTCCAATTCACACACAAGTATTGTGTCTTCTGATAGTACAGACCAGTATTCGCCTCCATCGGGCGATAGTGTTGTGACCAAAGCTTCTATGCCTATAATTGAAGATAAATTGAACCATTCCGGCTTTTCAGTAACAGTAGCAGCTACTGCAGACAGTAAAAGCAAGGGTACTTATAATGTTATTGCAGAATGGGGCTATAATGCTGCAAAGGGAGAATTTACAATGCCTGCCGGAGGGGAACATCTGAAACCGGTGATTCGTGAAGGGAGCAAACCTTACAGCTATGTCGTTGGTTTTTATTATGGTAAAGACAGCGCTTTTTACGAGTATTTCCTTGTAGTTGGCGGGGCTAAGAAAATTGAAATGAAGTATATCAAGGTTTATAGTTTTAAGTAGTTATTGTATATTGATATCATCATAAGTTACTCGTGATATCTGGGCAGAAATAAACAGGCCCCATTGAAGAGGCCTGTTTATTATTCATATTTTAAAGCCGGCTTTTATGCAAACTGGGAGTTTAATATAGCCCATGCTGCAATGGCACCGTTGTAGCTGGTATAGAAACCATAGACATCATAAACTGCAGAACCCCAATTGCCTTGGACGTCTGTGGGGAGGGTAGCATTTTGCACCGGGTCTGAGATATTTCTTACAAAACCGAATGCTGTATTGTTGTTCTGACAAACTTCTGCAATAATAGCATCATCCATTTCCACACATGCATATGTGCCGAAATTACCTTCATTATTCGCCACTACAAATGTACTGGTTGTTAAAAGAGAGCTATCGTCTTGTGTCATGTTATTAAGCTGGGGCATACTATCGGCCATATCGAGGTTGTCTGCATTTAGCTGGTCTAATGTATAATTGGTGCCGTAGTTGGTATTGAATTGTGAACAGAGTGTTTCCAGATCGCTTTGGGTGGTTGGCACCGGAAACAGCAATTGACTGAAATTTTGCTGACTGATGGTATTCCAGTTTGCTATCCAGTCGGTACCATAAGTTGGCCAATCAGCAGGCGGTTCGCCGGCATTGTATAGTGTGCCTGCGTTGCCTACGTTTACTGTGCCTTCGTGATTGGTTACAATGGCACCACCTGCGGTTCCGATGGATAGTATGAGTTTGGGACTAACATTGGTGATTATCATCTGGATCATGTCTTGTAAATAAGACTCTCCGGGCCAGTCGAGATGGGTATTTGATTTGAAAAGCAGCACTTTGGCGTTATTGATCTGCGCGAGACGATAATAACCCCAGTAGGTCCATGATTCATCTGAAGACGAAGAGGAATAAGGCGGCATATCTTTATCGTATTTCTGCCAGTTGTACCAGGAACTGGTGTTTCTTTCGCTATAAGGCATGCTTTCGTAGCTGTCACAAAAAACATGCTCCATAGCAGCCCATTCTGCACTTGCCCAGGTTATTACGACAACATCTGCCTGCGGCAATTGATCTATCGGTGTATCGAGCAATATGGGAGCTTGCGCGCCTATTGCAGTCCAATTAACTGGTGGAAGGTCGGGGAGATCTGTTATGTTTGGAAACGAATCTGACTCTTTGTTGTTGTATGGTTTTGAATACCGGCTATATCTGCCCATAATTGTGATTGTTTAAATGGTGAATGACAAATGTATATTAGTTTAAAATTATTGTCAATGGCGAAAACACCTTTTTTTGGAAAGATGAGGTTGACATATGCGAGAGTGCCGAAGTAGAAGACTCTCGCAGGACGTAAGAGATATCCACAAAAGTTTTTCCGCTTTTCTTCCGCTTTTTTCCTATTATTTCCGCTTTTTTTCCATCTATGAAATACGGGAACATGCTATGGTTAAGGTTTTTAAGAGTTTTTTCCGCTTTCAAGGGTAAAAAATATTTTTTAGATTTTGTGGATAGTGATTTTTGGCGCTTTATAGTTTGGCATGGGATGTGGTTGATAGGTTGATTTGTTGAATAGGTTGATATGTTGCATGTTTGGTTGATGCTTTTTTAAAAGGGTTAAAAATGCATCTTCTGCCAAAAGTGAATGACAGAAAATGCATTTTTATAGCGCAATTATTATGCCGAATGATGAAGCGTGTGGATATCTTTCTGGTCGTGTCAGGTCGTGTGTAGCCAGGTGTGAACACCTAACTACACGAAAATGGCTATGCTTCGGGTCCAAGTTCGCTGAGCTCTATGCCTGGCTGCAAACTTGAACCAGCGGGGAGAGATACCAGCGAGAACGAAAAATTGCTATGCTACGGTTGTCGGTATCGCAAGCGCACAAACCCACCCTACATACCTACAACGGCGAAATGTGGATAGTAAAAGTACTGTCTTAATGGTGGCATGCTGATTTCTTAAGAGCTTAGATTTTTTCAAAGAACTTCTGTGATACTATTTCTGCCAAAATTACGATGACAGGATAGCTCCTAATTATCGCGCAATTAATATGCCAGAGCGGTGGAATTGTGGATATCTTTTCAAAATGGCAGCAATAGGCTCTTTAGCAATGAGTGTCAGTCGGTGACTGGGAATATATTTTGTCACGAGAGCGCTTCGCTAACTCTCGCCAGACCGGGACCTACAACGGCACTGGACGGGGGAGACCTGCAAAGGCAAAAAAGCAGCGACTCGACGGAGACGGAAGCGGCCTATGCGAGGGTTGTTCGTATTGCCACCGCTCACTGCCGCCCTATATACCAATAACGGCGAAAATAGCACTTAGTGCGCGATCATCAATTTATTGGTTAGCACGCCATCGTTTGTAATGACCTGTATAATATAAAGGCCATCTTTGAGGCTTGAGACGTCCAGCCTGTTATTCTTAATGTAATGCCAGTTCAACAACACTTTCCCGCTCAGGTCGGTAATACTTATTTGTTCCATCTTGTTGTTCGGGTCCAAGTTCAGGAATATAAAGCTATTTGCAGGGTTAGGATAGAACTTAAGGCTAGTAGTTTTTAGGTCATCCGTTTTTAAAACTGTTACGCTTATGGGTAAATAAACTGTTGTGTCTACTGTTATAGTATCACCACCGCATGGGTGAAATTGTGTGATTCCTTTAGTGCTCCCCACCCATACATTGCCAAGACGATCGCCTGCAATACTGGTAATTGTGTTATCCAGCAAATTGGTGTTACTTGTGCTATAATGCGTCCAGCCAGCGCCGTTAAACATGAATAGCCCCTCCCCAGGGCCACCGTATGGCCCGGTACCAACATAAATATTGTTACTACTATCCGCATATATTCTGCTGGCATTATCTACATAAGTGTTGTGGTAAAAGTTGTATTTACGAGCCGTATTACCATCAAACAAATACACATCATCAGCACCTATAAACCAAATCCTGTTGAGTTTATCCACTTTCAGCTCTGTTGAATAGGGACCAAAAGGCAGATTTATTGCATATATTGTACTTGTACCGCTACTAACATGGCATACTGTGTCGTTTCCCAGCAGCCAGATATCATTGTTTGTACCTATTGCTAACTGCTGTGCAGTATGCAAGCCCCAGGCTGAAAGTGAATAACTGTTGATGTGTGAGTTGACGTAATACCCTCCGAAATATGAATATAAACCATCATTTTGATCTGCAGAAAATACACCGGTAAAATAAGTTGGCTGAGCTGAAATGAAGTTGTCGATGTTGTTAAATTGACTATTAGTATCATAACTGAACAAATGGTAATTTGAACCGAAATAGACCAGGTTGCCGGTATATGTGGTGCAGCGGTCGGTATATGCAGGTTCCCAGGCCGCCCCGGTTTGTTGCTGCCAATTGCTGCCATCAAATTTATACAATGACTGATAGACACCATATGTAGAAAAGATACCAGGATGACTACTTCCGATCCATAAATTATTTTTCTTATCCGCACAAATGCAAGTATTGACGCTTCCCATAAAATCGCTGTTGGAGAGCACTTCTTTTTGCCAGGTTGAGAAGTCGAGCTTATACATTGACTGCCCAGTGGAGCCAACATAAATATTACCGTTGAAGGCCTTAGTGATAAAATTCAAACTTATTGGAATTGGATTATAAGGCCCGGCAACAGGAATATTCGAGTTTACGCTATTGAAATCTGTAACTGCATTATTTTTAATACGAAGCAAATAACCATCATAAGTTGTAAACCATACCCCACTGGTATCATGATACATATCGGATATATGCATGCCACTTATAGAATCTAATAAGTAATTTGTCCAATTATTGTTTTTGAATTCAGAAATGTAAAAAGTATCATTCGGCGGTATGCTGAGCGGATTAATATTTTTAACACCACAGACCCATATAGCATTATCTAAGCTATCATATTTTGTAAAGATTAAGTGATTGATAGGCAGGTGTGAGTTTGAAGTACTATCTAACGTAAGGGTAGTACCATCATATTTATAAACACCTAGGGAATCAGGAATACATATTTTTCCGGCGCTATCAATACATGCAATATTATTTGTTACATTACTTAAATGAGTATAGGTAAAGCTGCTCCCATTGAAAGAAACAAGGCTGTCAGCAAGAATAAACCACAAAATACTATTGTTATCAGGCCCAATGAATTGGTCGAAACTGTGTGTTGAATCCACGGTGGTCCAAATACCACTATTGTATTTGACGAGTCTTCCATAATTCGGATATGCAGAATAATATCCCCACAAATCATCGGTAGCTTTATCGGACTTTAATGTGTAATGATTCAAGCAGCATTCCTGAAGTGTATTTTCCGGTTTGTAATAAGTTCTTTGCTGTGTTGTTTTATCTATTTTAACAATCTTACACTCGGTAGATACCCAAAATGCACCACTTGTCTCCGCAAAGCTATAAGCTGTGTTTCCGGTAAAATAATTTACGTTACAGTTAAGCTGTGCCGAAACATTTAAACAAGAATAACAGCAAAACAGGAACAGGGCTATCTTTTTCATTTTTATTCAATTTGGGAAGGTCAGATACTCATAAGACGTATATATGATACATCTAAGATAAGTTTTTTATACTCGTTTTCAAAAAATAATTTCTCGGAAAAATAAATATAATCCCCTGCTTCATCGCCTTGACGTGGGCGAGCCCTGCGAAGGGCAGAGAACCGCCAAGGACAGCAATGGTATTAGCTGAGCAATGACACGCTACGGTTGTCGGTATTGCCAGCACACAAACCCACCCTACATACCTACAACGGCGCCGGACGGGGGAGACCTGCAAAGGCAAAAAAGCAGAGATCACCCAAGACGGAAATTGCGCGAGTATGAGAGAGTCCCTGAAGGAGGAGACTCTCGCAGGACATAATTTATTGATAGTTAATTGTTTATGATTTTTATTGCCGCTTTTGCTGAAAAATAAAAATCAGAAATTTCAGGCGGAGTTTTTAAAATAAACTTTAACCCGCCAAATGGCGAGGCATGTCGCAAAGACGCGAAATCGCTAATTGCACTGGGAGTAAATATTTTGCTCCCGAAATCAAAATTGGTATTTTTTTGTGTTTAGGGGTGATCGATGCCCTACTTTTAACAGGTAAAAAGGTGTTTGCAAAAAAAAATAATTGCCATGCCATGGTTGTGGGTATCGCATGTACACAAACCCACCCTACATACCTACAACGGCGAAAAGTTTATTAGTAGGACCATTTCCCACTTTTTATGTAATTTTATTATTCAATTTATTAAGGATGTCGGCATATTATTTCATTCGTGTAAAAAAGGCTTATGCATCTGCAGTGATAAAAGACCTGCAAAAGATGGATGCAGTGGAAGTAATGGAACCTGAGGATGCTAACATCCCTGAATGGCAAAAAGAACAAGTGCGCGCAAGGCTTAAAGAATTAAAGAAACATCCTGAAAAAGCAGTTGGTTGGGCAACTGCTCAGAAAAAGCTAAAG
>CAIYVS010000142.1 GCA_903929655.1 uncultured Bacteroidota bacterium
ATAATATTTAAAAGTTGATAAAAATAAATCTTTTAATTTATTATTTTGCAGTAATATTACTAATAATTAAATAATTTGATATGAGCTAGGTGATAAATAGATAAGTGGGGATTGGGTATTGGGCATAAAGAAAGGTGATATTTATAATCAGCAGCTTTTAGAAACCCGCATAGGTCGCCAGCTGAACCCCGAAGGCGGAGAAGACATCAGCAGCCTCTATATGAATGACGGCTACTTGTTTTTTGTAGTGGATCCTACTGAGACTTCTATTAACGTAGATACGATCAATTTTGAAATGCGCATCACGGAAGGTTCGCAGGCAACCATCAGGGATATTTCTATTGCCGGTAATGACCGTACCAATGAGCATGTTATCCGCAGGGAATTACGCACTTATCCGGGTAATAAGTTCAGCCGCGAAGATTTGATCCGTTCGCAAAGGGAAATTGCAACTCTTGGCTTTTTCGACCAGGAAAAAATAGGTATACAGCCCAAACCACATCCTGAAGACGGAACGGTGGATATAGATTATACTGTAGTGGAAAAATCAAGCGACCAGCTGAGCTTGTCAGCCGGTTTTGGCGGGGGCATCAATTTTTATGGTAATGTCGGTATCCTCTTTAATAATTTTTCTATCAGGAATATCTTTAAGCCCAAATTCTGGGACCCATTACCTGTGGGCGACGGACAGAAATTCTCTATCAATTATTCATCAAACGGAGCTTACTATAATTCGCTGAACACCTCCTTTACTGAACCCTGGCTGGGTGGGCACAGGCCCAATGCCCTGACGGTAAATGTGATATACAGTAAGTATTCTGCCGCTGCAGTGGGAACAGACCCTAACCTTTCTTTCCTAAGGATGGTAGGGGGCGGTGTGGCCATGAGTAAACGCATTAAATGGCCGGATGATTTCTTTGTACTGACTTACGGTTTATACTACAATAATTACCGCCTGGTAAATTATGCGCTGGTTCCAAATTTTACAGATGGCTACAGTAATAACTTTTACGGAAAGGTTGTTTTGTCGCGCAACTCTATAGACAGGCCGACCTACCCAATGGGTGGTTCTAATATCAGTTTTACCTTCCAGTTTACGCCGCCGTATAGTGCATTCACGGGTATAGATTATACCAATGAAAGTGCAGCAAATAAATACAAGTGGATAGAATATCACAAATACCGTTTTACAGGCGACTGGTACCAGAGGCTGGTAGGTAATTTTGTGCTGAGGTTTGTAACAAAATACGGCTTCCTGGGTTATTACAATTCCGGCATAGGTTTTTCTCCTTTCGAGCGTTTTCAGTTGGGTGGCGACGGTTTATCAGGATACTCTTATTTTATTGGAAGGGATATCATTTCGCAACGTGGCTATGAAGTATACGGGCAGGATGCAACGATCTTTAACAAATATTCATTGGAGTTAAGGTATCCGTTTTCGCTGGCGCCAACTGCAACCATTTATGGACTTATTTTTACAGATGCGGCCAATGCATGGGGCGATTTTAAGGATTATAACCCCTTCCAGCTTAACAGGGATGCAGGTGTGGGTGTAAGGATATTTCTTCCTATGTTTGGTATGCTGGGGCTGGATTATGGTGTTGGTTTCGACAGGTATAACCCTGCAGGAGGTGTTACCAAATTCGGTGACATGGCCAAGTTTACATTTATGCTAGGTTTTGAGCCGGAATAGTTTTTGTATAGTCTTAGAGGATAAGATTGATACGAGGTACAAGGGGATAATTTATTAGTTGAATCAGCGTTAATTATTATAATTATTTTTTAAAAACTAAAAATATGAAAAGGATAATAACAAGTCTGGCGCTTTTGTTAGCATTCGCTCTTAGTGCAAATGCGCAGAAATACTGCACCATCGATTCCAAGTACATTCTTGATAAATTAACTGATTATAAAGACGCCCAGACCAAGCTGGATAATACCTCTAAAGTATGGCAAAAAGAGATTGATGACCGTATGGCAGAAGTGGACAGAATGTATAAGGCCTACCAGGCTGAACGACCCATGCTGACAGATGAAGTGCGGAAGAAACGTGAAGATGAAATAGTGAGTAAGGAAAAGGAAGCCAAAGACCTTCAGAAACAAAGGTTTGGTTATGAGGGTGATCTTTTCAAGAAACGCCAGGAACTGGTAAAACCCATACAGGACAAGGTTTTTAATGCAGTACAAAAAATGGCTACTTCTAAAGCGATAGATTTTGTATTGGATAAGGCCGGGGGAATAACCTTATTTTATGCAGATCCCAAACTGGACAAAAGCGATGATGTTTTGAAAATTCTTGGAATAAACAAATAATGAGCTTTACTTTGCAAAACCTAAATTTATAAAATAACAATAAAACGTAATGAAACGATTATTTTTAATACTCAGCTGTGGTCTTTTAGTTGGTAATACTGCTATGTCGCAGACAGCCTCACCATCTCTTAAATTAGGGTATATTAATTCCCAGGAATTACTTGGTTCAATGCCTGAAAGAGCAAAGGCAGATACGCTACTTCAGCAGTATGCAAAGCAGTTCCAGGACCAGTATGAATCTATGCAGAAAGAATACCAGGTTAAGGGCCAGCAATACCAGGCCGGAGAAAAAACCATGACTGATGCTATTAAGGAAGTGAAGATGAAAGAGATACAGGACCTAGCCTCAAGGATAGAAAGTTTTCAGCAAAGTGCACAGGAAAAAGTAGGGCAGAAGAAACAGGAAGTTTACGGACCGATTCTGGACAAAGCTGACAAAGCTATTAAGGCAGTTGCTAAAGAAAAGGGGTTTGATTATATTTTTGATGCAGGCCAGGGATTTTTACTTTATGGCAGAGAGGGTGATAATATCCTGCCGCTGGTAAAAGCAAAATTAGGATTGAAATAATTTTAGAAAATGATATTTTTTAGAAGCCGCTCTTACCGGGCGGCTTTTTTATGATCATTATTTATCAATCAGCTTCTTCCCGTATAATTTCTCGCCGGCTTTGATCTTGATGTGCAAGGAATTTTCTGCGGGAGGAATGGGACATGAATAGCCTTCTGCAAATGCACAATAAGGGTTGTAACATTTGTTGAAATCGAGTATCAACTGATTGTTTTTAATGTCTTTTACAGAAAGGTCTATATAACGGCCGCCGCCAAAAGTTTCTGTATAATTCGTTTCGTCTGTAAAGGGTATAAAGAGGTAATCTTTAAATTTAGGGTCTTTGGCTATTAAATCTATTCCCTGGTAAACATGTAATTGATATTGTTTTCCATGCAGTTTAAATTTAAGCAGGCCATACTCCACATAATTTTTGGTCTTGCCGCTATGTGTTGGAATAGCAAAGGGCTTAGCAGATGGAGTGATCTGCAGGTGAGCCAGGACGCAATAAGCATGATCTGTAGAGTAGAACCTCAGGAAAGAAGTATCCGCCGCTTTTAAGGGGCTATGCTCATCTGTCAGGAAATCGTCCTTATACTGTTTGCGAAAAGAAGCAATGCTGTCTTTATAAGTTTGAGCATAGCTATTGATCGCAATGCAAGATAAGAGCAGGAATAAAATTGCTTTTTTCATTTCAACACAAATGCACATCAGATAGTTTTTGTCACAACAGTATAAAATAAACACAAAGACTGCAAGCTTATCCTGTGTTTACGTGAGATTGCTTCGTTCCTCGCAATGACGCGACTGTAACTGTTAATTGTTACCTGTTTTCTCCGGCCTCATTTGCGGGAAAAGTATGACATCCTGTATAGAAACATGACCTGTGAGCAGCATAGCAAGGCGTTCTATACCTATACCAATACCTGCTGTAGGTGGCATGCCATATTCCAATGCGCGCAGAAAATCATAGTCTATATACATGGCTTCTTCATCACCGCGTTCCATCAGTTTCACCTGTTCTTCAAAACGGCCACGTTGGTCTATGGGGTCGTTTAACTCGCTATATGCATTGGCAATTTCCTTGCCGTTAATGATAAGCTCGAAACGCTCCACAAGTCCCGCTTTGCTGCGGTGTTTTTTGGTGAGGGGGCTCATCTCTACCGGGTAGTCTATAATAAAAGTGGGTTGTATATAATGCGCTTCGCATTTGCCCCCGAATATTTCATCTATCAGTTTGCCTTTGCCCATAGAATTGTCTACATCTATCCTCAGCTTCTTGCATACATCCCGTAGTTCTTCTTCGTCCATTGCGCTGATATCAATGCCGGTATGTTCCTTTATGGCATCATAAATGCTGATGCGCTTGTAAGGTGCTTTAAAATCTATCTCAGTTCCGTCGATATTAGAAGTAGTGATACCGTTAGTAGCAATTGCTGTTTGTTCCAGCATTTGTTCTGTTATGTCCATCATCCATAAGTAGTCTTTATAGGCTACATAGAATTCAAGAATGGTAAACTCCGGATTATGGGTCCTGTCCATACCTTCATTACGGAAATTGCGGCTGAACTCATATACCCAGTTAAAACCACCTACGATCAGGCGTTTCAGGTATAGCTCATTCGCAATACGGAGGTATAAAGGAATATCAAGGGCATTGTGGTGCGTAACAAATGGCCTGGCTATGGCCCCTCCGGGAATGCTCTGTAGCACCGGTGTATCAACTTCCAGTGCACCGCGATCATTCAGAAAATTGCGGATGGCATTTTTCATTTTTGTAATGCGGATAAAAGTATCACGTACGCCGGGGTTAACGATCAGGTCTGCATAGCGCTGGCGGTATTTATATTCCAGGTCGGTAACCGCATCAAATACCTCTCCATCTTTTTCCTTTACTACAGGTAAGGGGTGCAAAGATTTAGTAAGCAGGGTATACTGCTCTACATGTATTGATATCTCACCTGTTTTGGTAGTAAATACAAAACCCTTCACGCCAATTATATCGCCTATATCCAGTAGTTTCTTCCAAACTGTATTATACAGGGTTTTATCCTCGCCGGGGCAAATATCATCCCTGCGGATATATATCTGCATTTTCCCGGTGCTATCCTGCAAAACAGCAAAATTAGCTTTGCCCATGTCGCGCACACTCATGATACGGCCTGCAAAAGAAACAAACTTGAATTCTTCTGCCTTTTCATCGGTATAATGTTCTTTTATATATTGTGCGGTATGTGTTATTTCATATAAAGGGGCAGGGTATGGGTCAATGCCCAATGCCTGTATTTCTGTAAGCTTGTCTCTGCGTACTAATTCCTGCTCGCTAAGTGTGGTTTGCATGGCGCAAAAATAGTTGATTAGTTGAATTGTTGATTAATTAATGGTATTTATGATTTGTTCCCCGGTTTTTTGCCTTGTTTAATAGGGTTTGGGGTGTATCCTGTATAAAGCGCCATTATCACCACATACAATAAGATCTCCATTTGGACGAAGGGATAAGCTGCGCAGCCCATTGTCTGTAAAATGCTCATACTGCATCCAGTGGTGACCCCCATCGTTGCTGTAAAGTACCAGTCCGTTTTCTCCAACAGCCCAGCCGTCTTGACTGTTGGCAAAAAAAATGTCCAGCAAGTGATAATGGGCGATGGTAAAATCATCTCCGTTTCTCAGTCTTTCCCAGTTTTTCCCCGCATCGGAGCTGTGAAAGACGCTGCCGTTATAGCCGCAAACCCATAATTCGTTGCCATCATTATGAATGTCTATGCCTGTAAAATCATCTCCCTGCACCTGCAGTATATTCCAGCTTTGTCCGCCATTTGTGGTTTTTGATATAACGCCATAACCACAAAGGTAGCCGAGCTTATTATTCAACATTTTTATCCTGTTGAGCTGGTAATTCAGTGAATCCCATTTTATGAGGCCACCATAGTCATTAATATAGGACATAGAGCCACTATAAAAACTCACGCCACCCACAACAATAGCATGTGTTGAATCTGTAAATGTCAGGTCTTGTTCTGTAAGGTATTGCATCTGGCTGAAGTTCCAGGTGCTGCCCATGTCATTACTGTAAAGCAGTTTGCCATCATAACCGCATGCATAAATGCTGCCTGATGCTGATTGGGTAATGCCAAACATTTCTTTCCCGGCCTGTGGAAAAGTGTTTTTCTGCCAGCTATAGCCTCCATCCCTTGTGGTTAGTATCACTGCATTATAAAAGCGCTGGCCACCCACAATAAATCCTAATGTGTCATTTACAAATAGTATCCTGTTCAGCCTGTCATTAGTGGTATAGCTGTTTAATTGCTGAACGCTTTGAAATGATAAGAGGTCTTTTTTACAGGAAACGAAAAAAACGACGAAGGAAATAATTATGACAAAGGCTATTCTGTTATGCATCCTGTTTTATTCTCTGAAAGGGTAAATTTAGTAAGACTATCCTAATTAATAATGTTGATTTTTTATTAAGATTAGTTTAATGTGAATGTGTGTTTGCCATAATGGCAAAACAGAACGACATATTTGAACTGAAGCGGGAGATATGCCTGGTAACATCATTCCTTTAAAAACCTTGCAGCAGCCTGATTTCCACTCTCGCTGTAGAGAATATAGTAAATACCTGCCGGCAAGGCGCTGATATCAATCTCGGTTTTACCTGCGTTGAATATGTTATCGATAAGAATAATCCTCAACTATTTTTAAGATACCTCCCTGTATTAATAACAAAAGAAGGCGTCCTGTGAGGGACGCCTTCTTAATAAGAAGCACTAATAAGAAAATTAAAATTTAGTGTTCGAAAACAAACCTGATGACCTGGTAACCATTTTCACCTTTCAATCTCAACATGTATATGCCATCTGGTAGATTTCCATTCAAAGTCACTCTTTTATCAATTTTTCCATCTTCCAGGATAGCTTCATCTGTATAAATAACCTGACCTATCGAGTTCACAATTTCGACAGTTGTTTTATTCATACTGTTCGAAGACGCAAGCGTACCAACGATACGGAACGTTCCCGAGTTAGGATTAGGTACAAGACGGATGTCTGATGGAACATTGCTAACTGTTTCATTTACGCCGCTGGTACTAGTACCATGACTATGAGCAGGCTTATATGCGTATGCATACCCTTGTACGCATCCGATAGTATCCATGACGCTGCTATAGCATGTGTCACCCAGCACACCAACAAACATAGCAGATAATGAGAGCGTTCCATTGCCGGTAGGTACATATGGTATTCCGGTGATGGATGGTCCATATAATGTTGACGTCCAGATAACCGTCCCGGCATTAGTCATTACCCAAGTATAAAAGGCTGTGTAGCAGGGATGAACTGAAGGGAATATTGTAGAAGTTGCATCGAAAGTACATGGAGATGACCCAGAACCACCGTTATAACCCGTCACTGTATAGCCCACGATTGAAGGACATATTTCCGGATAAATAGTGAGTGAATCATTGATGAGCGAATCGCATTTTACGACCGGACTAACTGACCAGATATGTGAGATACTTATCAGCTTTACTGTTACCGGAGTGCTGCCCATCGTTACAGGAATATGGAACGGTGAGGTTGCCAATGGAACAGTATGTACTACACCATGTACAGAATATGTAAGACTGGAAGGGGAAGGTGAGAAAATCACAGTGTAAGTATAAGAGCCAGGTGTTACACATCCTGAAGGCCCTGAAAGAGTAGCCCATGGTTTCGGTTCAACTGTAACCATTCCGCATCCGGGGGCAGATGTACAAGCTCCAACCGTAACAGTTGCACAATAGGTTCCTGAACAAGCTGTTGTAGTAGGACAGATAGTATAGGGATTGCCCGTAGCTGTGCCTGAAATGCAAGGCCCTGTCCATGTAACAGTAGCTCCGGCAGGAACACCTGAGGCATTCAATGTCAGGCAATCGCCGCTACATATTATTTGAGAAGCCACCTCTGGAGTTGCTGGTACGGTAGTTATTGTATCTGAAGCTGAAAGGAAGGAATCACAAACTACTTGTGGATTATAGGACAATATGTCATAAATATCCACCAGGCTTATTATTTCAGACGAAGAAGTACCTAGTGTTACCGGTACTATAAACGGTGAGGTCGCGCCGATAGGAG
This sequence comes from uncultured Bacteroidota bacterium, assembly GCA_903929655.1. Lineage (GTDB taxonomy): Bacteria > Bacteroidota > Bacteroidia > Chitinophagales > Chitinophagaceae > JABDGU01. Next base: position 7,975 of record CAIYVS010000142.1, read on the forward strand.
TAGTATAATAGATACCATCTACTGAATAAGTAACAACAGAACCTGGAGGTGAGAAGGTAATAGTGTAATTATAAGTGCCCGGAGCCTGACATCCTGTAGGTCCGCTAAGGGTTGCCCAAGGGGTTGGCTGTACTATAGCATACCCGCAGCCTGGGCTTGAGGTACAAGTTCCCATAGTGGCAGTTGCACAATAAACGCCTGTACAAGCTGTTGTTGCAGGACAGATAGTATAAGGATTGCCTGTAGCTGTGCCTGAAATGCAAGGCCCTGTCCATGTAACAGTAGCGCCTGCGGGAACACCTAAAGCAGTAAGTGTCAGGCAACCATTATTACATGCATACATAGTGTCTACTTCCGGTGCAGGTAATGAAGGGAGTATGGTAAGTGAATCACTAATAATGGAATCACAGACTAACTGATATGCGGCATTAGATGTTGATACTATGCTTAAAATCTCCAGCAGATCTATTGTTACCGGTGAACTTCCTAATGTGACGCTAAACGTATATGGTGAAACAGCACCCGGAACAGTGTATACTGTACCTCCCACAGAATAAATAATGGTTGATGGCGAAGGTGCAAAAGTAATTGTATACGTATATGTACCCGGCGTCATACATCCGGATGGTCCGCTAAGCGTTGCCCAAGGGGTTGGTTCTACTGTAGCATATCCGCAGCCCGCAGTTGATGGACAACCTCCAGGAAGTGTATATGTTGCACAATAAGTACCTGTACAAGCTGTTGTTACCGGGCATATGGTATAAGGATTGCCGGTAGCAGTGCCTGAAATGCAAGGCCCTGTCCATGTAACAGTAGCGCCTGCAGGAACACCTGAAGCATACAATGTGAGGCAATCATTGTTGCAGGCAAACATAGAATCTACTCCCGGTGCAGGAGGTATCGGGGTAATGGTGTCTGAAGCTGTGAGTATAGAGTCACAGACTATTTGTGGATTATATGACCATACGGTATAAATATTTAACAGACTTACTATTACAGGAGTAGTGCCTAATGTAACAGGTACCGTATAGGGTGAAGTAGCCCCTGAAGGAATAGTATACAACACACCATCTATAGTATAATTAACAACAGAGCCGGCAGGTGAAAAAGTAATAGTATAGTTATAAGTGCCCGGAAGCTGGCAACCTGTTGGTCCGCTAAGGGTAGCCCAAGGGGTTGGTTCTACTGTAGCATATCCACAACCAGGGGCTGATGTACAACCTGCAATTGTAACGGTAGCACAATAAGTACCTGTACAAGCAGTTGTTGCCGGACATATGGTATAAGGATTGCCGGTAACGGAACCTGAAATACAAGGTCCTGTCCATGTAACTATTGCAGGAGAACTGGTAGATGTACTGGTAGGAACACCAGAAGCAAATAAAGTGAGGCAACCATTGTTACATGCAAGCATAGAATCTACAACAGGCGCTGCTGGTATTGGATTAATGGTTATTGTAGATGGACATTGCCCATAACAAATCTGGTTAGGCCCAATAAAATAGCTGGTGTATGAAACAGCAACCGTTATAGAGCCAGTGGCAGGCATGGTAAGCGTAAATGTAGTGCTGGTACCGGGGACTGTAATTGAGCCGGAAGTGGTAACTCCACCTATTATATAGTAATAATAAACAGTTGTACCGGGATATAGAACCGTTACCGTTATCGTTACCGGACTGCCCGGTGTAGCGCATGTTGTGGCGCTCAAAGTAGCACATGGATCAATTACCAAACCATTAACGCAGGTTGGTGTAGATACACAGCCGAATGCGTTGGTAGCTGTTACACAATAAGTACCGTTTGCGCAAGGATTACCAGGCAAAGAAATGGATGAGCCGACTGACGATACCACAGGGGTATTATTACACCCTGCTGGAAGCCAATATGGCCCTGTCCAGTTATAGGTTAATCCCCCAATAACCGGACTGACATTAAAGTTCAGTGGTGATCCGACACATACTGTATCTCCGTTAACAGAAGGAGGTGCCGGTTGTGGCTGAACTACTATTGTCAGGCTTGAGGTAGTGCTGCACGCAGGGTTAAGCGGGTTGGAAACAGTGAGCGTAAGGGTATATGTTCCTGGGGCTGCAGTAACCGGGAATGTAAAAGGTGGTGCAGATGATAGATAACCGACTGGAATAAAACCTCCAGGTGATGAAGACCAGGAATAAGTTATACAACCTGCCAGGTTAGAAGCCGCATTATCTAATTTCAGCTGATCACCCTGGCATACTTTCAGGCTACCGGGAGATATTGCTGAAGTACCCTTTGTAATATCTGTTGCCTTGATTTTACTGGTAGGTACATAATAGATCGTAGCAGGGACATTAGCTATGTTTGATGTGCAGGTAAGACCGGAACTGAGGAAAGAATAATATCCACGATATATGTAAGTGTTAGAACATGCAGGAGCATTGGCAGGAGTCGTTGCAGCTATGAGCGGGTTAGCTGTTGACCCTGAAATGGAAGGCCCCACACCGCCGGCAACCGGGTTTAACCAATGCATAGTACTGCCGCCCGGTATAGTTGCCGAGAATACAAGCGGTGAACCTGCGCATACAGGTGTAACAGGAGCAATAGTAATATTGGGTATGGCATCCACGACAACATAAAGTGTCTGAGAGCATCTACAAGCCGGATCATATGGATTTGTTTTTGTAAAGGTAATGGTATAGGTACCCGAAGCAGCTGTTACTGGATTAATAATGGTAGTAGCTGAGGTAGATGATACCAATCCCGGAGAAGACCAGCTATAGGTAAGACATGATAATGCGCCTCCGGCGTCTGATAATGTAAGCGTGGCTCCGGCACATATGTGAAGTGTACCACCCGCACCGACTGACGTTACTCCATTGCTTGCATGAATATTACAAACAGGTTGATAGTAGATCGTAATCGGATCATTTACAGTGGTGCTGCAGCCTGTGATGCTTGATGTTGCAGTAAGTGTATAAGTGTAGTTATTTACGCATGCAGCAGTAGCCCATCCGGAAGTATATGCAATTGGATTTGTAACATAATGTGATGAAAGTGTGGGCACGCCGACAAAAGGTCCCCAGTAAAAAGAACTGATTCCCGGGGGCAGATTAGCAAGCAAAGTTACTGAGCTTGGGCTACATTGACCCGCAGTATATGATACCCCTGGTGTAAGAGTAGGGCCACATTTAATGGTTAAAACAACCGGTGTGGCAGGACGGCCGCAAGGATCTGTATAAGAGATGTTTACGGTATGGCCACAGCCAGCCGGCTGGCCCATAATAAGTCCTGTACTGGAATTAATACTCGCCCATGCCGGATTACTGCTGCCCCAGGTGCCTCCGGTCAAACCGCTTAATATCGGTAAGGTAGTAGTGCCACCGGTGCAAACAGAACCTGGCGCAATAACAGGGTTATTGCAAGCTGCGGCAGTGCAGCCTGTTTTTTCACTTTCAATAACATTTGACGTTGTTGAAATAGTGCCGCATACATTTAAACCTAAAGGTTGCGTGCCTGCAACATCTGAAGGAATGAGGAGTATGCTGATGGTATGGGTTCCGGCTGATAAACATACTGTAAAAGGAGTAACATTTTCATAAGTGCCCCAGTTGTTTGATAAAAATGATTGGGCAGGCAACATATAATTAGTAGCTGCCCCGTCTACTACTATGCTCTTAACCCATTGGTAGTCTGCAATTTTAAGATTGAAAGTAACACATGCAGCCTGGCATAAACTAAATGATCTGCAGAATTCCACATTATAACTCAGTTTAGGATGGGTTAAGAATGCATTGCCATTAAAGCAACTGAGCCATACACTGCCGGTACATGGGGTTACAAATCCTGCATGGGTTGGAACCACGTAGGCTGGCGCAGGTACACTATAATCTGATACATCATAACCATCAAAATTATGAAGGTCGTAAGCTAAATCGAACCAAGCTGTAGAATTAAAATTAGGTCCGCCGGTACAGACTGTCCACTTTGGATCTGTAGCTGTTGGTGTTATCGTTCCTCCTGTAGCCGGGTTATACCCAGTGCTTATGGTTAGCGTATTGGATGGGCAACAGCCTACCTGTGCAAATGCATGCTGATTCGCGCCAAATACAAAGATCAGAATGCTGAATATAATAAATCTTTGTGGCCGCGAAAGAAAATATCTCCATATTTTAAAACCCAAATGATCTTTGAGTTTTTTTTGTAATTGATGTTTCATGATTAAAGTTTTATTGTTAAAAAATGTTTTGTTGGTAATAGTTTAGAAATACAATAAAAGATCTTGCTAAGGAGGGTATATTCTTTTAACGGGCCGTAACCAATACAAGAGCCTTTGCTCTTTAGGCATTTTCATGGGTTTCTTTTTCATGTTTATATATTTAGGTGAAGAGTATTAGTAACGCTAGGGTGTACAGGGGCTGTATTATCTGTTTTAAAATGATCCTTACAGTTTAATTAATAACTGGCTTTTTATTCTTTCATTTTTTTTAAAAACTTTCGGAATACAATTATCCATTAGCACCAAAGAGAAATAGGATGTATATTATTCTATAAGGAGTTTTTCCCGGAACTGCCAGGAATCGCTTTGTACGCTTATGTAATACATACCAGGGATCAGGTTTTCTCTGTTAATGGTTACTGCACTGCTGTTTTGTTTAGGATAGGTACGTAAGGCCCGTCCATATATATCGTAAAGACTAAGAGTATAAAAATCTTTTTTGGGGTCGGTTATAGCCAAGGTGGTGGCATTATTAAATGGATTAGGGAAAAGGGTATGACTTACAACCCCTCTTTGCAGCAATATGACATCGCTGGGCACAGAATTCATACATTTGTTATTAGCCGCAATGGCCTGTATTACTTCTTCATAGGCGTCATTTACAACAGCTATTACACTGTCTATGCAAACCTGGTAACTATCTATTGAACTGTAAAACAATCTTATCAACGGGGTCTGGTTTGAATGCTTGTCTATGGGTGCCTCAGAAGTGCTCAAGCCAATAACCCCACCATCAGGACTGAAATAATATTGATAATTAAGGGTAGGGGGCATCAGGTCTTGTACATTCGATAAAGTAACTCCTTTCATTTTTATCTGATAGCCCATTATTTTATTATCCGGGTTCTTTATTGAAATTTCTATAACCTTAAATGTTGTATCGATCTGGGTAACAGAAAATGTATCATGTTCGTTTGGGTTCCTGATCACATCCGGGAAAAGGCAAGATTGATGTGTATGGCCTGCGGGCAGAGAGCCTGGTCCATGCTGAGCGCAGTCCCACATCAAAGCAGCATCCGTTACTGTAATTTTCTGATCATTGTTCAGGTCATTACATTTTGTTGCCTGTAAAGTATGATAAATAGCACCCAACATATAATCTGTCAGATCAATATTATCAAGGTGATGATTCAGGTTGATATCCCCCTGTAATCTTGTTCCGTTGCAGGAATCTGCACAATCTTTTACAGCAAGGCCATTTTCGACACCCATGCAATCGTAATACGGCGCACAGGAGGGGAACACCTGTACCTGTCGTACATTGGATGCATTGTGATATATTTTTATGCAGGCACGTGCCCAGTTGTTGAAGTAACTTACCTCGTAACGCCCATAAAAATCAGGACGTGGTATCCAGTTTGCACGGACAATTAATTTATAATCGCCATCGGCTACGTTGGTAATATCTATCCATTGGCAGGGTAAACCGCTTTGGTATTCATCTGCACAACCTGCAGTAATACCCATGACGCTACAACCAAATTTTGGGAATCCTGTTGTGCAGGAATAATCTTCAACACAAAAACCGTTCTTATAGCCAATAGGAATAATGTTGTTCAGGCTGTCTGCCAAAAGATATTCTGCATAATCCGTATAATGCCAGTGGCCATGACAGGGATCCCAATGAAATATAGGGCTATAGGCCGTAGTGCTAGCAGGAGGGATGCCTGCATAAAAATCTGTGGCACCAATACTTTCTATTTTAGTACTAAACCGAATCAATTGTCGTAAGTCATATCCGTTGATACAGCCCTCCCTGATCGAACAAACATCCGTGCTGGTGATGGTATCAATTGATATAGATGAAGCTAGAACAGTACTATCCACCATCAGGTCTGGCCCGGTAGGGCATAGGGGGCTGGGATAATAATGGCATGAGGATGGAACACTTATAGTTGCAAAAGGATTAAAATTGCAGGCTGCAGTATCCATGCAACCTGAAATAGCAGTGTTTTGTGTAATGCTCCAATATATACTGTCTCCGCTGCAACTGTTTTGCACATCACCTATCCTTATATAATAAGTATAACCGCCTAATAGATAAGCATTAAAACTTTCATGTGTCGTATCGCAATTATCATTGGCATAATAGATAGTTCCAAGCTGTGAAGTATCGAAAACCAGGTTATTACAATAATAGTACACCCACACTTTAGTATTGCAGGAATTACCAAGTCCGCAAGTACTTATATTATAAAACCCGTCTGCCGAAGGGACAAAAGAATACCATGTATTTGGAGCAGGGGCAGTGTGAGTGCCAGTTGAAATAGTTGTGGCAGAAGAGCAGCTTCCTCCATTAGGGCAGCCCATATACACGAAACTGGTATATCCGAAACTGCTGTCCCATTTTACAAGTGAATCATTATAATAAACCTGGAAAACCCCTTGTCCATAGCTACAGCATATACCATCTCCATAGATATCCGATATTTTAAAGAAATAACATTGCCCCGTATCTACACAAACAGAATCATAGTAGTATGTACTTGCGCTCATAGAAGCAGGGCTTTGTAATACCACTGCATTTAAAGGACTCAATATTTGCCAGCTATCTTCATTAGGATATTGATCTGTTCTTAATATTACTTTTATTTTAGCCTGGTTACTGCTACATTGGGCTTGTAAAGTAAGGTCGCTATTAAGCAACAGAAATAATAATAAAAGATATTTCATGACAAAAGGCTTTAAAGATCCTATAATCCTTTATTTTCTAAATAGAAGACGGCAGGAATACATTTTCACTTTCTCTTCATAATTATCTCCTGGTTAGGTATAATCCAAACTGGAACTATGAATCAGAATGAAACATATTCGGTAGGGGCAGTGATGTTTAACGTTTACACAGAATTAGTGTAAAATTGTCGTTATATCCTAAAAAAGTTTACGAACGGTAGAAATTCTTTACGAACGGTATGAAATGATGCGATTTTATTAGGTACATATGCTTGTTGCTTGATAGCACCACAATTGTATCAATAAAAGAAGGCGTCCTGTGAGGGACGCCTTCTTAACAAGAGGCTGTGAGGAAACTTAAAATATCAGCGCTCCGGAATAAATCGTGTTTAATCTTTTATTATTTTGCCGGCATAGGGTTTGCCATTTATCATTAGCTTATAGAAATACATTCCTGGTGCCCATTCAGATGTATTTATCGTTTTTATAATATTTCCTTTATCCATATTTTCATTTTGCCATGCATTACTAATTATCCTTCCATCAGCAGTGGTTATCGTCAGGCTTGTATTGGATATGTACTGTAAACTTATCTGAGCGGTCAGTTGCGCTTTGAAAGGCACAGGCGTGAACTTAATAATGTCTTCACCATCAGTACCTAAAGCGCTTGCGTTGTTACTGGCATGACGCAAGTAACCATTACCGGCAACGATATCATCAATTGTAAAATATCTGAAGACATCCGTACTACCACAATCATTTATCAAGGTAACAACTATTTTCCATTCACTACCATTTGGTACTAAAGTGGTATTAGTAAAAAAGTATGGTGGATTTAACGAAGCTATGCTTATCGTCGGAATAGATGTGCCGCATGTTGGAAGAGTAGTAAGGCCACCATCCCATATAAACGTGAGGACCCCAGACATGGGATCTACACTGTAAAGCTTCACATCATATTTGCAAGTGTTTCCTGATGAAAAATTTGGTAACGCCGTAAATATGGTACTTGTTCTGCCTAAAGGTTGAGGGCTACTCCAAGCTGTACCTAAACACAGAGAATACTCTGTAGTAAATATGCCACTAATGTCATGTGAAACGGTAGTTTGCAAACATCCGCTTGGTGGTGCAGCCGCGTTGACATATATCCAGCCAGATGCAGACGTAGAACTAGCCGGACAGCCATTTGAAATTGTTAAAGTCAAATAATAAAATCCTGATGTAGTGCAGTAAGAACTAATATCTAATGTTGATGGAGGAGCTCCTGTTCCAGAAGTAATAGTTGTTGTTGTTGATCCCACAGTTTTAGTCAGCAAATAGGTTTCTATCGGACCAGAAGACAAATTGGTAAAAACAATGGTATGTCCTGAACAGCTAAAATAAGGTGGTGCAGAACCGATAGTTGCACCAAGTGGTGCCCCATTGATCTCAAAGGAAGATGTTAAAGTTCCTGCTCCGGGTACAATTACATTATAAGACGCTGTTTGTGTAGCAACCGAAGTGGTTAAGTCATATCCGTAAGAAAGTGGGTATGAGGGTGCAGGTGAGTATACATTATTATATTGGTTTACAATCAAATAATACGTTCCTGATGTGCTGACAGTCAGATCCTGGCCGGTTCCTAACAATGGGCCGCTTGGAGAGCCATAATGCCATTCTTTTTTAAGAATACAATCTGACCTGTGGATCATAGTTTGCAGATCGCTGAACGTTGCAGGATTATCCCCTATATTACTGTGAAGGGTGCCGCTGCCGCCGCAAAGATAGCTACCGGTAAGGCCTGAACTTGGGGAGATGATTACATTCCTTTTGAGTGAGGCCTCCATTGCAGAATTATCAGAGCAGGAATGGGTTCCCGGCAATGTTACTGCAACATAGCCTCCCGCAGCTAAAGGAGCAATATCTTGTGGGACAACAAGATAATTTGATCCGACAGGTGTACCTGTATAGTAACAGGTTTGCCATCCGTTGCTTAATGACCATGTTCCCCCCGTGGTTACAAACGGAATAGATGTATTTACTGAAAATGTAACTGAAGAGCCTATGCCCGTCGTGCCCGGAATAATAACACTGCCTGGTATTCCTTCTCCGCTTGGTACTATCAAAACTGATAGTGAACATACCGGTGTCGACCCAGGACCTGGAGCTGCGACTTGATCATAGGCATACAAAATAACATTTCCCCAGCTGACATGTCCATACATATCGGTACCAGATGCTGCTGAATATCCCCAGGAAGTTGTAGGAGTTTTAAGTTGCACTTCAAATCCTAAGCCAGAGGAAAAACTACCGCTCCCCCCTACCACTGGAACAAAGCCACCCAGAGGCATCGGGCAAACCTGGTAGATCCATCCGTTAGATACGGGTGTGCCTCCGTTATACAGAGCAATACCCCCAACAGGCTGTCCGGTACAGACGCTTGCCGGTGGGGTTGCCCCTGAAAATCTTATCGAGTATTGTGCGTTTGCCTCATGAACCGCAAAACAGGCAAAAAGGATATATAATATCAATAGTTTCTTTTTCATGTTTCTTTTTTTTAAATATTACTAATAAGTAGTTTGTACCTGCATTAATTATACTGGTTATCATTTATCTGAACGACCTCTCTGGATAGAGAAACAGTGCCGCAACTATTTGTAGCACTAATATCAATACCCCAGATACTTCCATCGGGAGCGTTGGTTGTGCTGCTAAAAAAATTATCACTACCTATAGAGCTCAATGCTACCGCATATGCCAACAGATAAGAGTTGCATGGATAAGACAAAGTTCCATTCACATAATTCCGTGTCCAGAGAACCTGACCCCATGTTTGTGATACTGGGTCATATTTACTTAATGAAACCGTATAACCGCTGATATATACCTGATTAGTTAATGGAGGGGCCATATGAATTACAGCAGTACTTCTGCCCACCTGATCAGGATTGGTAACGCTGCCGTTGGCAACATTGTATTGAACCACAGCATTTGAAGTATTTAATGTGGTCGTTACTATACTTGTGCTTTGTGAGGGTATCGACGGAATAAGTTGAATCAAAGCTGTAGAACTGCTTGCATACACCTGGTCATAAGAGTAATCTGGAACTACCGTTAACCTTACTCCATATATACCGCCTGATGCACTGCTCAACGAACTGCAATTATTTTGGTTATTTGTGCATGCGTTGAGAAGATCAATCGACTGTGATGCAGGGACAAATCCGGTAGAATATTCTACAATCTGCAAACTTGGGTCCAGAATATCCATTTTAATTAATGAAGCCTGACCTGTTGAGGTGTTATTCAATGTTACACCATTGCAATTATAAAAAGGTGTTGGGCTCTGACTGGAAACATTTGTACCATTTATTTTAAAGCCTGCCTGGGGAGGATTGGCGCATTGCTGAATAGCGGGAGTGATCTCTATAAAACCTCCGTATGAACTTTGGTTAGGGTCTGGGAAGGCCGTAGATGTTTCGATAAGTTTTACGTAAAATGTACCATACGATTGGGTGTTCAAAGAAGTGCAACTGGCATTTTGAGACCCATTGCACATATTCAGCAGATTAAATTGTGCTGACAATGGTCCTGACATATTACCTGTTGAATACAGCTCATTTGATTGTGTTGCATCCCATACTTCTACTCTGCTGTAAGCTATTGTTCCTTGTGAATTATCTTGAACTAATAATGTTTGCGGCCCGTTAAAGATCACAGGTGTTTGCGAATTCAAAGTGTTATTGTTTACAGTAAAATTCGCAATTGCCGGATTGCTTACAGGTTGACTTAATGTAATTAATCCCTTATAAGTACTGGGGTTAGGGTCGTTAGGACCTGAGGAAGTAATTTCTACCACACCAAAAGTACCTGCTGTGCCAAAGGGCAATGCAGTACAACTACTACTGTTTATTGTGTTGCACCAATTGTAAATATTAACTTCTCCTATACCATTATTTACGCTAAAAGTACCGGTAGAATAAAGCACGTTGGTAAATGTTGCGTCTGTGATGCTGATAGTACATAATGCAATATTCCCTTGTGATTGATCGTCAAGTACCAAAGGATTATTTGTGAAACATTGCAGTGCAGACTGCGAAGAAACTGGTAAGCCGTTTATTGCAAAAGACGCAGTGGTTTGCGCAAAACTCGTAACAGACTGATACAATATGCCAGCTGTTAAAAGATATCTTTTTATGTTTTTCATATAGTTTTGATTTTTGTTTTAATATTTAATTGTTGCATAAAAAAGATGAAATGAAATTGGTTTCTGAAATTCTTTTAATGTTTGTTTTAATTAAGAAATAGTAATCTCATATGTATGTTTTCATGATGGGGGACCAGCCCTAAGTGATCTGTTTATATTTTACTAATAAGCGTTACGTAACAATTTATATTAACCGATAGGGAAGGGGCCGCAGGCAAAAGGCTAAGCGGTTGTTTTTTAAATATTTTGCAT
>CAIYVS010000143.1 GCA_903929655.1 uncultured Bacteroidota bacterium
ACCAGTGACTGGAGTTCAGACGTGTGCTCTTCCGATCTGGCGAATGTGAAGAACCTGGTGGGTGATAAATTGCATTATGCCAATGATATGTATGATGCATTAACGGGTGCCGATGCATTAGTTATTGTGACAGAATGGAGTGAATTCCGCAATCCTGATTTCAACCGCATAAATAATATGCTTAAGAATCCTGCCATCTTTGACGGGCGTAATGTTTATACGCTGGATAAAATGGAACAACTGGGCTTTTACTACGAAAGTATTGGCCGCAGGACATTGCACAAGCATATACTTGACAGGATAAAATAAAAGATCGAACCAGAAATTACAAAATTGAGCAAAAATGTCTAAAAGAATACTTATTACCGGTGCTGCGGGTTTTTTAGGTTCCCACCTTTGTGATCGTTTTCTGAAAGAAGGTTATACCGTTATCGGTATGGACAATCTTCTTACAGGCAATATCAAAAACATAGAACACCTCTTCCCACTGAAGGAATTTGAATTTTACCATCATGATGTAAGCAAGTTTGTGCATGTGCCGGGAAATATAGATTATATATTGCATTTTGCTTCTCCTGCCAGCCCGATTGACTATCTTAAAATGCCTATACAGACTTTAAAGGTAAGTTCACTGGGCACTCATAATTTATTAGGTCTTGCCAAATCTAAAGGCTCACGTATATTGGTTGCATCAACATCCGAAGTGTATGGAGATCCCCTGGTGCATCCGCAGCAGGAAGAATATTGGGGCAATGTAAACCCGATAGGCCCACGCGGTGTATATGATGAAGCTAAACGCTTTATGGAAAGCATCACTATGGCATACCATAACTATCATCATCTTGAAACCCGCATCATTCGTATATTCAATACTTATGGTCCGCGTATGCGACTGGATGATGGCCGTGCATTGCCTACTTTTATGAGCCAAGCATTGCGTGGTGAGGATGTAACTGTATATGGTGATGGCTCACAGACACGTTCTTTCTGTTATTGCGATGACCTGGTAGATGGTATTTACCGCCTGCTTTTGTCGGATTATCATTTGCCTGTTAATATCGGCAATCCTTCCGAGATCACCTTATTGCAGTTTGCGGAAGAGGTGATAAAACTTACAGGCTCCAAATCTAAAATTGTATTTGAAGCTTTACCACAGGACGATCCTAAACAACGCCAACCGGATATTACTAAGGCTAAAACAATATTGGGATGGTCTCCTAAGGTGGACAGACATGAGGGTTTGAAGAAGACGCTGGAGTATTTTAAGAAGCATATCTGATCAGCAGAACGCTATTGATTTTATAAAGAAAACGCCGGACTTTTTAAAAAGCCCGGCGTTTTCTATTGCCTCTTAGTTGGTATTTGTTTTAATAAAGTATTTACCAATAATTAATGGCGGTAGTTAGTTTGCTTTAATTCCTGGGCATGATGTTTTGCATTGTCTGTTAAGAAATCACCGGCTATTGCAAGATGGCCATGAGCAAGGAGCGCAAAGTGTGCGGCTTTTTCGGAATTACCTGCTTCGTAATGTTTAGCTGCCTCAAGATGATATTTTGCAGCTTCCATATGGTGGGCTGCGGCCTTTTTATGGTTCTCTATTGTTTTTTTATCTGTCTTGTTTGCTGATGCCGGTTTAACGCTTTCTTTATTCTTTTTCGTTGCCTTTACTTTTTTGTCTTTCATAAATATTAGTGGTTTTACTATCAGACAAAATTATAATTATTATTAATAAAATCGCATGTTCGGGGTCATTTATTAAATATAATAGCGGGGCTTGTTAAAGGAAAAGAACGACAGGTAAGGATTGTATATAAATAGCTTACATAAGTAAGATGCAGATGGAAAAACTTAAAGATTTATATACAAAACTTTGCTTCATGTTTACGACATTTGCGTTCTTTACATTTTGACACATATTATGGCTCGTACTAAAATAAAAGACATATTAAAACGCGAAGACACCGGCTACCCTGTAAATATAAAAGGATGGGTACGCTCATTCCGTAACAACCAGTTTATTGCATTAAATGACGGTTCCTGCATGAGCAATCTGCAGGTAGTTATAGACCTGGGCGCTGATGAAAACCTGTTACGCAATATTACTACAGGTGCTTCTTTAAGTATCGATGGCACTGTAATAGCCTCGCAAGGGAAGGGCCAGAGAGTGGAAGTAAAAGCTGAGAAAGTGGAGCTTTTGGGAGCATGTGATGCTGAAAAATTTCCGTTGCAGCTTAAAAACAGGCCCAGCCTGGAATACCTGCGTGAGATTGCTCATTTGCGTTTCCGCACAAATACATTCGGGGCAGTGTTTCGTGTAAGACATACGCTTGCATTTGCGGTACATAAGTTCTTCAATGACAGAGGATTTGTTTACCTGCATACGCCCATTATCACATCTTCTGATGCAGAGGGTGCAGGTGAAATGTTCAGGGTTACTACCCTGAATATGGATAACCCGCCGCACAATGAAGACGGCAGCATCAATTTTAAAGAAGATTTCTTCGGGCGCAGCACTAACCTGACGGTGAGCGGACAACTGGAAGCAGAGCTGGGCGCTATGGCTTTTAGTGATGTATATACGTTCGGCCCTACTTTCCGCTCTGAGAATTCCAATACAGCACGCCACCTGGCTGAGTTCTGGATGATAGAGCCCGAAGTGGCTTTTAATGATATTTATGATAATATGGACCTTGCTGAGGATTTTATCAGGTATGTTATAGCTTATGCCATGGAACATAGCAAAGAAGATCTGGATTTTCTTGCAACACGCCTGGCAGATGAAGAAAAGCAAAAGCCACAGAACGAGCGCAGCGAAATGGGCCTGGTAGAAAAACTGGAATTTGTACTGAATAATAAATTTGAGCGCATCACTTACACACAGGCTGTTGATATTTTACTGGATTCCCCAGCTTATAAAAAGAAGAAATTCCAGTATGATGTGAAATGGGGCATAGACTTGCAAAGCGAGCATGAGCGCTACCTTGTTGAAAAACATTTTAAGAAACCGGTTATTGTTACGGCCTACCCTAAAGAGATAAAAGCTTTCTATATGCGCCAGAATGATGATGGCAAAACGGTAGCAGCTATGGATATACTGGTACCGGGAATTGGTGAAATGGTAGGTGGTTCTCAACGCGAAGAGCGACTGGAAAAACTGGAACAACGGATGAATGAAATGCATATCCCCACGGATGAGATGTATTGGTATCTTGATACCCGTCGTTACGGGGCTGTGCCGCATGCAGGCTTTGGGCTGGGCTTTGAACGTATGGTGCAGTTTGTGACAGGCATGACCAATATACGCGATGTTATACCCTTCCCGAGGACGCCTAAGAATGCTGAATTTTAAGTATATTTGTATTAAAGCATAAACTATGACAATTGCAGCAATAAGAACAAAGTTGATGACAATGATAGCGCATGCGGACGATAAGAAAGTAAAGGCTATCTATACACTTCTTGCTGATGAAGAAAAGGAGAATGATAACTATGCATTGACAGATGAACAGATATCTGTTGTAAATGAACGCAGGGCATCTTATCTAAGTGGAAAAACAAAAGCTACACCTTGGAAAGAAGTTCACGACAATATCCGCAATAAAAGGAAAAAAGCCTGATGCGGTATAATGTATTGCTGGAAAATGGTGTTGAAGATGATGCCAACGATGCATATAACTGGTATGAAGACCAGCAAACAGGAGTTGGAGAAAGATTTTTGTCAGAACTTGTGGATTGCTATAAACAATTGGAGGAACATCCGGAATTTTACAGCAAATTAAGCACTACAATCCGGCAGGCACCTTTAAAAAATTTTCCTTTTATTGTAGTATATGAAATCAGGAAAATGGAAGTAATCGTTTATGCCGTGTTCCATACAAGCCGTAACCCTAAAGAAAAATTCAAGAGAATTCATTGATTGATGGCAAACTTTAAAAAAATGGACGATCAGGATTTCGTTTTTATAAATAAGCCTTTGAAAAAAAAGACGAGAAGGCTTTTAGTGAGTTTCTAAGGAAAAGAAAAGTTACAATTAAAAAGAAAAAATGAGCAATATGTTATACCCTTCCTGAGGACACCTAAGAATGCAGAATTTCAGATATATTTGTAGTAAATAGAAGTATTATGACAGTAGCGGCTATAAGAACAAAACTGATGACGATGATAGCAGATGCTGACGGTAAGAAAGTAAAGGCTATCTATACACTTCTTGTTGATGAGCAAAAAGAGAATGACACGTTTACTTTTACTGAAGAGCATTTAGCGATTCTTGATGAAGAAAGAGCTAAACATTTGAGGGGAGAAAGTAAGTCATATACCTGGGAAGAAGCTAAAAAAATAATTCGCGCAAAAAAATAGAGTAAATGTATCAGCTCGTTATCAAACCCTTGGCGCTTGAAATGGTTAAGAATGCTTACAGGTGGTATGAGCAAGAGCAACCCGGCATTGGCGAAGTTTTTTTAAAAGAGATCGATATATGTTATGGCAAATTGCAATTGTCTCCAGATGCATACCGTAAAATAAATAGAACATACAGACAGTTAATTGTATCTCGATTCCCTTATGTAATTGCATACCAAATAATCAAGAATGAAGTCATTGTTTACTCTGTTTTTCATACAAGCCGAAACCCGAGACAAAAATTTAAGAGAAGCTAAATGAAAGACTTCCTCAAATCATTCACCACTTTTTCCCGTACAGAAAGAATGGGTTTGATTGGTCTTATAAGTTTATTATTGGTCCTTTTGGCAGTAAGAGTGAGCATGCATTATTGGGTAAAACCATATCATGATGGAGAAAAGGAGAAGGAGGTGGTAGCTGCATGGCAGAAATTCAAAAAAGAACATACGGATTCCACTGATTCAAAATATGTTCCTTATAACAATACTTTGGCGGATAGTTTGGATCACCATAAATAAGGAAAAAATGTTGTAAAATTGTCGCTTTAATCAGACAGATATAATAAAAATGGATTTTAATCATACAGACACCCAGGTACAGATAGCGGAAATGATCCGGGATTTTGCCAATAAGCATATACGCCCTAAAATGATGGAATGGGATGAGAGCCAGAAATTTCCGAGGGAGCTTTTTAAACAAATGGGCGAACTTGGATTGATGGGTGTACTGGTGCCAACGGAATATGGCGGCAGCGGACTGGGATATTTTGAGTATGTTACTGTTATAAGTGAGATCGCAAAAGTATGTGGCTCTATAGGTCTTTCCACAGCTGCGCATAATTCTTTATGTACGGGCCACATCCTGTATTTCGGAAATGATGAGCAAAAGAAAAAATATCTTCCTAAACTGGCAAGCGGAGAATGGATAGGTGCATGGGGCCTTACGGAAGCGAATACAGGTTCTGATTCAGGCAATATGAAATGTACTGCTGTAAAAGATGGCGATCACTGGGTATTGAATGGCACCAAGAACTGGATAACACATGGTATCAGCGGTGATGTGGCAGTTGTACTTGCCCGCACAGGTGAGCCCCGTGCCAAGAACAATATCACTTCATTTATTATAGAGAAAGGAACTCCGGGCTTTACTTCCGGTAAAAAAGAAAATAAGCTTGGCATGAGGGCATCGGAAACTGCTGAATTGGTATTTGACAATTGCCGTGTATCTGATGCACAGCGTATGGGGCCAACAGGCAATGGTTTTCACCAGGCCATGAAGGTATTGGATGGCGGCCGCATATCTATAGCTGCACTTGCACTTGGCATTGCCAAAGGAGCTTACGAAGCGTCTGTAAAATATTCAAAAGAGCGTTACCAGTTCGACCAGCCTATATCTAATTTCCAGGCTATTGCATTTAAGATAGCAGATATGGCCACGAAGATCGAGGCTGCTGAATTGCTTATTTACCAGGCTGCGGATATGAAAAACCGCGGTGAAAAAATGACCAAACAATCTGCAATAGCAAAATACTATGCTTCTGAAATATCTGTGCAAATAGCAACGGATGCCGTGCAAATATTCGGGGGATACGGATATACCAAGGATTTCCCGGTAGAGAAATTTTACCGTGATAGTAAATTATGCACTATAGGAGAAGGCACATCGGAGATACAAAAACTGGTTATTTCGCGAGATATTTTGAAATAAACAAGACTCATTTATACGTCTTTTGTCATACTAAAGTAAATGCTCTGTAACACAGGGCATTTTTCCTTTTTAATAAAAGAGTTTTTCCTCTTTATGCAAATGTAAGATAGGCGCATGGCATTTCTTTGTTCCTGATTTAATACAAAGACGATGCGAAAAAATCTATTATTATTCTTTTATTCTTTCTTAATTATAGTGACAGTATTTGCACAGCAGGGAACACTTCATGGTGTGGTGAAGGACAATAGCAACAAGCCACTCAACCTTGCCACAATTACGCTTCTGAAGACAGCATTCAGAACAATAACAAACGAAAAGGGCAACTACAAGATCAGCAATATCCCCGCAGGTACTTATTCTATACAGGTTAATGCCCCGGGGTTTGAATCTCTTTCAAGGGAAATAACAATAAAAGGGGCTGAAAACAAGGAACTTAATTTCAACCTGAATGAAGATGTACATTTACTGAAGGAAGTAGTTGTTAATGGTGTTATATCGATCAGCGGCATGGGGCATTTATCGGACGTGCATGACGGCATAATATATGCCGGCAAGAAGAATGAAGTTCTTATTCTTGACAGTTTAGATGCAAACACTGCGCAGAATAATCCCAGGCAGGTGTTGGGCAGAATTCCGGGCGCTAATTATTCTGAGACGCAAGGTAGTGGGTTTCCATCCAATGGCATTGGTTTTCGTGGCTTAAACCCCTCACAGAGTATCGAAACCAATACGAGACAAAACGGATATAATATAGCTGCAGACATTTACGGATATTCCGAAGCGTATTATCTCTCGCCATTAGAAGCAGTAGAAAGAGTAGAGGTAATTCGCGGGGCATCTTCACTACAATTCGGCCCCCAGTTTGGAGGTGTTATTAACTATATTATAAAAGATGGCCCTAAAGACAAGGCCCTGGAGTATTCCGGAGAACAAAGCGGGGGAAGTTTTGGTTTTTTCAATTCTTTCCATTCTTTCGGGGGGCAACTTGGTAAACTGAATTATTATTCTTTCATTCAATACCAAGCCACACAGGGCTTGAGGCCTAATTCTGATTACAGACAATTTACCGGCTTTGGTAAATTATCTTATGATGTCAATTCAAACCTGAAAGTAGGTTTAGAATATACTTTGCTTCGCAACAGAATACACATGCCCGGAGGTTTTGATGATGCCCAGTTTAACAAAAACAGTGATACCTCCTACCGCGCCCGCAATTGGCTGGAAAGCCCATGGAATATTATTGCGGCGAAAGCAGCTTATAAAATTTCTCCTAAAACTTCTATCAATCTTACTTCATCTTATTTGTTTAGCGCAAGGAATCTTGTCTGGAAAAATGAAGATGGCGGACCAGGAGTATTGGATTCAATTAATCCTGCAACGCAACAATATGTAAATCGTGAAGTACAGAGAGAAAAAATGAATAGTCTTACAACAGAAATAAGGCTGCTGAGTGACTACAAGTTTCTAAACATGAATAATACGGTTGCTGTAGGCATCCGTCATTTTGTTGGGGATTTCAAAAGGCAAGGAGGTGGACTAGGTACAACAGGAAGTGATTTTGATTTGACTTTATTAGATCCTCATTATGAATATAACCTGGATTTTACGACAACCAATATTGCTCCTTTTGTAGAAAATATTTTCAGAATAACTGATAAGTTTTCTATTACCCCTGGAATGAGATACGAATATATTAACAGCACCGTAAACGGATATGTAACTGATGATACTACCCAACTAAATTCAAACCATTCTAAAAACAGGTATATACCATTATTAGGTGTAGGTGCCCAGTACAAGACTACAGCAACTACAAATATCTATGCTAATATTTCGCAAGCTTATAGCCCTGTTACTTACGATCAGTTAACACCATTTGCCACTAATTCCAGGATTGATCCGAATATGAAAGATGCTAATGGCTACAATTCAGACTTCGGATGGAGGGGTACCTTTGGCAATTATTTCAATTTTGATCTAAGTGCCTTTTTTCTTGAGTATAATAATCGTATCGGACTTATTGAGTTAAAAGATGCTAACGGTAATCCTTACACCTATAGAACGAATGTAGCCAATAGTGCACACAAGGGGTTTGAAACTTATATTGAATTCTGCCCGACAAAAATGCTACATAGCCCTTCTTCTTTGGGAAACATCAGCTTTTTTAATTCCTTCTCGTATATTGATGCACGATATACCACAGGACATTACAGTGGCAACTTTGTGGAGTACGCACCCCAAACTATTGAGCGTTTTGGACTGACTTATTCAAAGAAAAGATTTTCTACGACATTTCTTATCAGTAATACAGCCAAATCCTACGGCGATGCGAGCAATACGGTATCAAGCATAGATCCTGTAGTTGGTATCATTCCTGCATATACTGTTATGGACTGGTCTACAAGTTGCAAGTTTAATAACAATTACGATATCAAATTTGGCATCAACAACCTGGCAGATGAAAAGTATTTTACAAAACGCACGGATGAGTATCCTGGTCCCGGTATTATCCCTGCCATAGCAAGAAGCTTTTATTTCTCTTTCGGGGTTAAATTCTGAGTAAATAATTCTTAAAGCCGTTGTTAACTGTTTTTAAAAGGATAGTTAAAGAGTGCGGGTTTTTCCACCTGTTTTATGACTGAATACCATATTTGCATTATGAAAAAAATGAGGACGGAAGAAAAATAATTCGTCTGACAATTATAAGCATATAAGTCGTTTTCATTTTTTCTCTATTGAAGTAAAGGCCCTGTTCAGGGCCTTTTTATTTTTTTCATCTTGTTAATTGCAAATTTTATTCGTCGCCCGGACCAGCGTCGGGTGTTTTGCTTATCCTGCTGAAAACCTCGAGGAAGTTCTCTACCAGATTTTTTGCAACAGGTATCTTTACGTCGTTCGACATTACAACTACACCATCTGTTTCAGGCTTCGAAACACCAGCTTGCCATTTTTTTTGCTCATTACTGTCGGAGCGGCCCGATTAAAAAAAAAAGAATAATAAGGATCAATCAGCC
>CAIYVS010000144.1 GCA_903929655.1 uncultured Bacteroidota bacterium
CGATCTCCCATTATTATTTAGAATACAATTCCACAATCAGCTGTTCCTTAATGTTTTCAGGAACTGAATCGCGTTCAGGATGTGTGATATATGTACCTTTAAATTCACTTTCACTCCAATCTACCCAGTTAATCTTACCCTTGCCACGGCCCATGCCTGTAACTATTGGATTTGCCTTGCTCTTTGGTTTCAGTTCAATTACATCACCAGGTTTCAGGCTATAAGAAGGAACATTCACCACAGTGCCATTTACCATAATATGTTTATGAGATACCAACTGGCGTGCTGCGGGGCGTGTTGGGGCAATACCCATACGGTAAACGGTATTGTCCAAACGAGCTTCCAGCAGTTTGATCAGGTTTTCCCCGGTTGCACCTTTCAGACGTGCTGCTTCGAAATAGGTGTTGCGGAATTGTTTCTCTAATACACCGTAAGTGTATTTAGCTTTTTGTTTTTCCTTAAGCTGAACTGAATACTCGCTCGCTGTTTTGCGTTTGCGTGTTGCGCCATGCTGACCCGGAGGGTTGCTGCTTTTGCCTAAGCTTTTACCTGATCCTAAGATCGGTTCGCCGAAAATACGGCAGATTCTGTTTTTTGGTCCTGTATAACGTGCCATACGATTTTTGTTTGCCTGTTCCGTCTCCTATAAATCGCGAAATCCGATCCGGAACAAGGCCTCTCCATAAGAGAGGATTTGGTTAAAAAATATAAATAAAGAACTAATTACTACTAACTAAAAAACTGCTGACAATCAATTGCAAACTAATTGAGCAATTGAGAATTGGACAGTTGGGTATTATACCCTTCTCTTTTTAGGAGGACGGCAACCATTGTGAGGCATAGGAGTTACGTCTTTTATAGAAGTTACCTCAATACCGGAATTATTTAAAGCGCGGATGGCGCTTTCACGACCAGAGCCCGGCCCTTTTACAAACACGTCGGCTCTTTTAAGGCCTGCATCGCTTGCTACCTTAGCACAATCCTGTGCTGCCATCTGGGCTGCATAAGGTGTGTTTTTCTTAGACCCGCGAAAACCCATTTTACCTGCAGAAGACCAGGAAATAACCTGCCCTGTCTTATTGGTGATGCTGATGATAATGTTGTTAAAGGTTGCATTTATATGCACATCTCCATGTGTATCAACCTTTACAATGCGCTTTTTTGCAGCTGCTTTTGCAGTATTAGCTGCCTGTTGTCCTGTAGCTTTTGCCATTTTTTGTTTAAAATAAGGTAGTCAAAAAAAATTATCAAGCCGTTATTATGCGGCTTCGGCCCATTCCTCCCCGCCTAAGCGCGGATCCGGCAACAGCCCTGTTTTACTATTTCTTAGCTGCTTTCTTTTTACCTGCAACTGTCTTACGCTTACCTTTACGGGTACGGCTGTTGGTACGGGTACGTTGTCCACGTAAAGGAAGACCTTTACGGTGACGAACACCACGGTAACAAGCGATATCCATGAGGCGCTTAATGTTCATTTGCACTTCAGAACGCAACTGGCCTTCCACTTTAAACTCACTGCTTATTATATTACGTATATTAGTAAGCTCCTCATCATTCCAGTCTGCAGCCTTTTTGTCGTAGTTAACTCCGGCTTTATCAAGAATGTATTGAGCAGTGCTTTGGCCAATACCATAAATATAGGTGAGAGCTATCTCACCGCGTTTGTTTTTTGGAAGATCAATACCAGCTATACGAGCCATATTATTGCTTTAATATTTAAAACTTTTTTTAATAAATTCAAAAAGCCAATCATCTATGATGATCAACTATTCAAGTAAACTATCCTTGCCTTTGTTTAAAACGAGGATTTTTTTTGTTAATAATGTACAATTTTCCTTTACGGCGTACAATTTTACAATCTGCGCTACGCTTCTTTATAGATGCTCTAACCTTCATGACCGGTTAATTAAATGGTTTTATTTATAACGATATATTATTCTGCCCCTGCTCAAATCATAAGGGCTCATCTCAACCCCCACCTTATCTCCGGGCAAAATACGTATGTAGTGCATGCGCATTTTACCCGAAATAGTAGCCAATATTTCATGCCCGTTTTCCAAACGTACACGGAACATAGCATTCGACAATGCTTCAACTATTGTACCGTCTTGTTTGATTAACGACTGCTTAGCCATATTTTTTAAGGACTGCAAAGGTA
>CAIYVS010000145.1 GCA_903929655.1 uncultured Bacteroidota bacterium
AAGCCTTGTGCCATCAACTTTGATTCTTTTGTTGCTGTTTGGGTGGATAATTTTACCCTATCCATGGTTCTGGACCTCAACAGTTGTTACAATCATGGTTCTCCCTCTTTTAATTACAACCATATGGCGCTTATTCAAGAAGCCCAGGGAAATGAAATTAATACCGCATTTACTTGATGCAGCAAATTCTTTAAGCGATCATTTCATCCAGGTTATATTTGCTGTTGCATGTTTGCCATATGAGGCATTTTATAGTATGGATGCGGTATTGCGCACAAACTGGCGCATATTATTTTCAAAAAGAGGTTTGCTGGAGTGGAACCCCTCTCATAACAAGCAACAGGATCGCCATAAAAACCTGCTTGATGCCTATTTGACAATGTGGATAGGGCCTTTTATTGCAATTGCAACAATTATCTACCTTACTCATTATTCCCCCTCTGCAATAATAGTGGCCTTGCCCTTATTATTTCTTTGGACCATTGCACCTGCAACGGCATGGTGGATAAGTAAACCACGTGTAAAGGAAGAGGCGAAATTAACTACAGACCAGAATATTTTTCTGCAAAAACTTGCGAGAAAAACATGGGCATTTTTTGAACATTTTGTAGGCGAAGCTGATAATTGGTTGCCACCGGATAATTACCAGGAACTTCCAATTGCGAAACTTGCACACCGTACCTCTCCCACAAATATAGGTCTTTCACTTCTTGCCGGCCAGGCGGCTTATGACTTTGGCTATATCAGTGCGGGGCAATTGGCATCCAAAACAGCAAATACTATTAGCACTATGTTGCTGCTTGAAAGATACAAAGGGCATTTTTATAATTGGTATGATACACAATCTTTACAACCATTGTCCCCAAAATATGTTTCGACAGTAGATAGCGGGAATCTTGCAGGCCATTTATTAACATTAAGACAAGGCTTGCTTTCTATACCAAAGGAAAAAATAGTGAACAAACGGTTGTTTGAAGGGCTTTACTATACCTCACAAATCCTTTCAGGTTTAATGAACGAACCAAATGGAATTCTCCAAAAGTTTCAATTTGATATTGATTCCCTATTCCATTCGCAACCCAATACACTCAAAGAACTAAAACTATCTCTTGATAAATTAAAAACAGGTATAGCAACGGTAATGCATGACCTGGATAATGAACCCGAAAGTGAAGCCTATTGGTGGGTACAGGCAATAGACCGACAAATAGACAATGCTATTGATGACCTTGTTTTTCTTGCCCCATGGATATTACATGCATCTGTTCCTGCCAAATTTATTAGCATTCCTGATTTTGACGGTATCCCAACATTATTCGATTTATCAAAAATGGATGCAGTTTTACAAAACAAGATCAAAAAACTGAATATTCAGGAAAATTCTGATGAAGAAAATAACTGGTTAACGGAATTTCAGAAGGCAGTTACAATAGCCAGTAACCATGCACATGAACGGATTGCTGCCATAGAATATCTTGCCTTGCAATGCATTGACCTGGGAAATAAAGAATATGGTTTTCTTTACGATAAGGCCCAACATTTATTATCTATAGGGTACAATGTAGATGATGACCACAGAGACCTAAGCTTTTATGATTTACTGGCTTCAGAAGCAAGACTGTCTGTGTTTGTAGCTATTGCACAGGGCGAAATACCGCAAGAAAGCTGGTTTGCGTTAGGGCGGCTGCTAACAAATAGCGGTGGAGACCCAATCCTTCTTTCGTGGAGTGGTTCAATGTTTGAATACCTGATGCCATTGTTGGTAATGCCTACTTATGATAATACCCTGCTTGATCAAACCAACCGAGCTGCTGTAGAGAAGCAAATAGAATATGGAGAGCAGCGAGGTGTGCCATGGGGTATTTCTGAATCAGGATATAATATGCTGGATGCAAATCTTAATTTCCAGTATCGCGCTTTTGGTGTTCCGGGACTGGGACTGAAACGTGGCCTTGGAGAAGATCTTGTTATTGCACCGTATGCATCTATGATGGCATTAATGGTGGCGCCGGAAAAAGCATGTCAAAACCTGGAATTACTTGCTTCATTAGGATATGAAGGGAAATATGGCCTTTACGAAGCAATTGATTATACCGCATCCCGCTTAGCGCGGGGACAAACCAATGCCGTGATCAGGTCATTTATGGCCCATCACCAGGGGATGAGCCTTCTGTCTATGGCCTACCTGCTGCTTGACAGGCCAATGCAACAACGCTTTATATCCGAGCCCCAGTTACAGGCCACTTTACTTTTATTACAGGAAAAAATTCCTAAAACAAATATTTTTTATTCACAAACAGAAAACATAGCGGGTACTAATGTTGACATTAGTGCTCCTGAAATAAGAATAATCAATACGCCCAATACGCCTACGCCTGAAGTTGAGATGCTTTCAAACAGCAAGTACCAGGTAATGATCAATAATTCAGGAAGCGGAAGCAGCCATTGGAAAGGTATTGCTGTAACACGTTGGCATGAAGATGGTGTGCTTGATAATACCGGAGTGTTTTGCTATATTAAAGATATTGATAGTGGAACATATTGGTCTAATACACATCAGCCAAGCCTGAGACAAAGCAAAAATTATGAGGCGGTTTTTTCGCAAGGACATGCAGAGTTTCACAGGCAGGACAAGGGCTTTGAGACAAGGACAGAAATCGTAGTTTCTCCGGAAGATGATATCGAAATAAGACGTGTACGCATTACCAATAAATCAG
>CAIYVS010000146.1 GCA_903929655.1 uncultured Bacteroidota bacterium
TCTTAATTCAAGCTCATCGCTCATGGCTTCGCCATGCCCAAAAAATTTCCTTTATTCTTTTCAAACTTTAAAAATCAATATTATGCAAACTCAAAATGAGCCCATAAAATGGGCAGAAACACTCTACACCAGCATCAACATGGGCATCCCCGGCATCGCCGCCGCCACAGGCCCGGAGGAAACATTCATTGCTGCCCTCGCAAAAGAAAACAATTGGGATAACCGCCGCCCGGCGGCCTTCCTCGCAAAACAGCGGGAACTTGCACTCCTCTATAAAATGATTGATGAGATCACACTCCGTTCTCATGCTGCAGCCGGAGATGCCGCTATCAAAGATGCTGGCCTTATAAAACAATATGCAGCGGCCATTCGCGATCTCGAATCCAAAGATGATTGCATCAAGGCCATTCAGGTTGCATTGCCGTTCACATCATGGCTCCTTAAAAAAGATCTGCAATTTGCTAAAAGAGTCACCCTCTGTTTAGATGAATACATAAAAGAACTCGCCAAATCAGACCCCGAGGCCCTGGCTTTCTTCGAAAAAGACATGAACCGGTTCCACTAAACTTTAGGTCTTTGCAGCTTGCCGCCGCTTGGGCGGCGGTCTTGCTGCCTGCCCCGCATCGGCCTTTGCACTTATACCAATTAGACATCTAAATTCGTCATCTCTGCCATAAAAGGCCTCATAGAGGCCAAAGGTCTGTAGCATTCAAAACAACAGGAAAGTGCGCTCCCTAGCTGCGCAACTAATCGTGTCGGATTTTAATGTCTGAATGGCATTATAATAAGACGCCATCAAAATTGTTAATTTAGAGATGAAGCTAAATCATCTTGATGCCGTATTCCCCCTTGTAGTGTAGCCATTGTGCGGTAGCGAAGGGGTACCCAAACGGGGATGTCTTTTAGCATGAATGGTGGCGGTTCATTATTAGATAAAATAACGCTCAGTTGCCAGACCCTCTCTTGATGGCCAATAAAAATAATTGATAACAAAACAATCTCCCAAACACATGGAAAGATCATTAAGCCTCCGGGCCAAACACGATGTTTACACAGATGCACGCAAATTTTATTTTGCAGGCACTTACACACAAACTGAAATTTCAGAGCTTACAGGCGTACCCCGCCGCACACTTTGCTGCTGGATCAAAGACGGCCATTGGCAGCAATTACGCCAAAACGCAAATCAGGTTCCCGCCCTCATTCTCGAAAATTTCATAGAACAACTTACCGGCGTGCAAAAACAAATTTTGGCCAGGGATGAATCCGCACGCGTTCCAACGCACATCGAAGCCGAAACCCAAAGAAAATTACTCAATGCTATTATTAATGTCAAAGATTATCCTGGCAGCATTTTTAGAAGCCTTGCAGAAACCATGCACCCCATTTCAGACATAACCTTTTCCACCGAATCTGGAGATACAGATGCCGCCGGAATTACAGAAGACACCCTGCAATAGCGGAATCAGAACTTTTTCACCAAAAATGTGCAAAAAATCATAACAACTAAAATGCAAACAATTAATGATCAACACAATATGCTATATCATTCTAAAAAACATTGTGCCGGAATTGTGCAACAATGTGCAATTTTTGTGCAGGTTTTGTGCAGGTTTTGTGCAACAATGTGCAAGTGAGCTATGCGCTCACTTCCTGGAAATTTTTAGTAGATCAGCATACTTATTACCCGCAGGCATAAATAGATAATCGTTCTCATTCCAGCTTTCAGGGCTCCACTTTTTAATGCGGATCTCGCTTAGTGGCTGCAGACCGATTACATTGCCGGAATGGTTTACACTGTATATGGAATAGTTCAGGCTCTGCATCAGTTTAACAAGTTGGTCCGCCCTATGCTGCATCTTGGTAATATTTTCGTTCGTATGGCTATCCAACACTTCGCAAACTATAAGTGGCTGATGCTTTTTCAGTGTTTCAGGCATCCCCGATAAAACTTCCGGTTCTGCGCCCTCTACGTCTATTTTTATCAAAGTTATCCTGCCTTTTATATCCAGTTGCAGTTGGTCAAGACTAAAGAGAGGTATATAAGTGATATCATCCGCACTGTAATAACCGGGTCTTAATTCATTGATCATTGTGCCTGCAGAGTCCACCTCATTTTTAAGGTAAAACTTAGCAATGCTGCTTTCTGTAGATAGGCCGACGGGGATTAGGTTTATGTTTTTGAAATGATTGGCTTTTATTAGTTGGTCCAGGTAATAGACGCAGGATGGATTAGGCTCAAAGCCCCAGTAAGTGTTCTCATATACACTTCTGAACTTAAGCAAAGTCTGTCCCACATTAACTCCTATATCAATAAAATCTTCATCAGCCTGTAAATTTAAAGATTGGAGCAAACGCAGGAACCAGTCATCCTTATCCAATGCCCTGTTCAGCAAGCCCATATTTTTAATAACTGGTATAGTAAAATCTTTATTGTTGAGCTGGATCTTTACATTAAAATTGATATTAGATACCAATTGTTTTAAACTGCTTTTAAAGCTCATCAGGAAACGGGATTGAATTATTGAGGCTGCAAATATAGAAAAATACAAGCGCGGATATTGGACAAAATACAATTTATACCAATTAGACATCTAAATTCGTCATTGCTGCCATAAAAGGCCTCATAGAGGCCAAA
>CAIYVS010000147.1 GCA_903929655.1 uncultured Bacteroidota bacterium
ACATAGCTATACACATTATAGCATTTGCTTTGTATTGTATATAGTATAATTTGTTTGTAGTTAATTAAATAGTTTTTAAGAGATTTTTCAATCCGCTCTTTAACCTCATCAGGTGTTTCTTCCCTTAATAATTTCTTTTTAGGGGTAGAAAAGCTTATTGTTATTTCCTTTGCATTTATAGCATGGAAATATTTTTTCAACCCTTCAATTAATGATGGTTTCAACTCATCTGTCTTAATTTTGATTGATTGTTCCATATTACAAAAATATTAAAAAAAACCACAACAGTATTTCCTAAATTAAATTTAGGATTTATCGCCTTATAATAATTGGTTTGCATTTAAATTTTGCTTCCGAAATACATTTTCTATACGTTTGCCCTAGGTTTTGCGGAACGCCTGCCCACAAAAGATGAATTCATCCGCACTAATTCATTAAAATAAATTGTTTTTAAAATTTCAGCCTGCCAAGTGGGAGCAATGGGCATCAAAACGAAATTATATGAGCAATTTAAATCGTAGCCGCCTCGACGAACTCAAGATCAAAGCCTGCCTTTTATTAAAGAATCTTAAAGACACTGATCCCGAAAAATCACGTAAAGCCGCACAAAGGTTTACGCAACTTTCATTTTTATCAGGTTGCCGTATTGAGCAGGTGATAAATGACAGTTCCATACTGAAATTAAAACATGCTTTGCTGGTAATAGCAATGGAAAACGGCTGCAATAGCTGGACATCGCTAAGAGATAAGATCATTAAGGAAGATTGTCTTTATTATGCCAATGGGGGATCCATACTCAATCACTGGTTTGGGAATTACCCCGAAGCAAAATCATTTCACCAAATAAATGGTGGCTATTTGCTTCAATACCGCCATCATTATTTTGTATGCCAGGAAGAGTTTGTTGAACAATTGGGTTTAACTTCTTTCAAAGGCGAATGGGAAGCTATTGCACACGACTGGACAAATGTTGACAAGCCGGAATGGAATATACTGTTTCAACAGGCTAAACATAATTACCTGAACAGACCCACATATGTTGCAGCACCGGATAAAAGTAAAAGGCCGGAATGGCTCACTAAATAAAATTTTACAATTATGGCGTCTGTAGCAAACAAGCTGCAGACGCCATAATATCCCTTGTTTCCCTGCCTGATATTTTGGTGACCTCTTTGATTTTGCCTCCAAGGTTTAACCTTATTTTGTCAATGGAAGATTTACTCAATAGCTCAAGAGCTGATTTTTTCAACTCGCCTTTAGGAAAGTAAGTAGTAATATCTTCTCCATGATTATCTACAACATAAGAAGGCAAATAAACCTTATTGGCTATCAATATGACTTTATTCCCGTCCTCAAGCGTGAATTTTATTTTATCGCCCTGCAATATAGTGTCCTTATATTTTTCGCCCCATTTTATAGCCAGGCTAATAAAATATTTTTCACCTCTTTGTTCCAACGTAATGGTCCAGCTATAGGCGTGTGGCCCTATGGGCAAGGTAACAGACCTGATTACTTCATTGCTACGCGCGTCCTTTTTATCAATATCAAACTCACAATTCTGGGCATGTAATACCATAGGTATTATATACAATACACAAAGCAAAAAATACGTTTTAAATAGTCTCATCCTTACAAAATATTTTATAAGCCGATCAAATAATTTTTCGCCCAGAACCGGTCACTAAGTCAACTCAATCCGCCTCGTGGAAAGAGTACCTGTAATTAGTGACAGGTACAAAAGTTTCCTTGATCGTCCTTGCACTCAGCCACCTGTATAAATTCAATATAGAACCCGCTTTATCGTTGGTACCCGATGCACGCGCTCCACCGAAAGGTTGCTGGCCTACCACTGCTCCTGTAGGTTTATCATTGATATAAAAATTACCCGCAGCGTTCACCAGTTTTTTTGTCATGAAGTCTATTGCATAGCGGTCTTGTGCAAAGATAGCACCTGTCAATGCATAGGGAGAGGTTGTATCAACTACATCAAGCATCTGTATCCAATTGTCTGATTCGTATACATGAATTGTCAGTATTGGCCCAAAAAGCTCTTCGCACATCGTAACATAAGTAGGGTCTGTAGTCTCGATAACAGTTGGTTCAATATAGTAACCCAGGGTCTTATCATATCTTCCGCCCGCAATGATCTTAGCCTCATCACTACCCTTCACCGCATCAATATATTTCACCAGGTTGTCAAAAGATTTTTCGTCAATGACCGCGTTGATGAAATTGGTAAAATCATCTACAATGCCCATTTTCATGGTCTTCAGCTCCGCAAGCAGTTTTTCTTTTATTTCGTCTGCTAAATTAGATGGCAGGTATGCGCGGGAGGCTGCAGAACATTTTTGTCCCTGGTATTCAAAAGCGCCGCGCGCAAGACCTGCAACTACGGCATCTGCATTCGCAGTAGGATGAACGAACACAAAATCTTTACCGCCTGTCTCCCCTACTATACGCGGGTAAGACTTGTAACGGGCTATATTTTCACCTATGCTTTTCCACATACTTTGGAAAACACCTGTAGAACCGGTAAAATGCACACCTGCAAAATCATGATGTTTATAGCATATCTCTCCTATAACCGGTCCGGGGGCATATACCAGGTTGATAACTCCATGAGGTAAACCTGCCTCAATCAATATCTCCATAAATACACTCGCAGAATATATCTGTGTATTGGCACATTTCCATACCACCGTGTTGCCACACATAGCAGGTGCAGTAGGCAGGTTACCACCTATTGCAGAGAAATTAAAAGGTGTTACTGCCAATACAAAACCCTCCAAAGGACGGTATTCCATGCGGTTATGAAAGCCCTGTGTGGAAATAGGCTGCTGGTTATATACCTGGCTTAAAAAATGAACATTGAAACGCAAAAAATCGATCAGCTCGCAGGCGCTGTCAATCTCTGCCTGGAAAGCATTTTTGCTCTGCCCCAGCATAGTGGCGGCGTTCATTTTAAAACGGTATTTGGTAGCCAAAAGGTCGGCTGCTTTAATAAATATGGAGGCACGGTGCTCCCAGGGCATTGCCGCCCAGCTTTCATGTGCTGCCATGGCTGCATCTATAGCCTGGTGAACATGGCTTGCATCGCCCTCATGAAAATGACCTAAAAGATGTGCAGTTTCATGGGGTGGATGTATCTCTTTTTTCTTTCCTGTTCTTATCTCCTTTCCTCCTATATACATCGGTATATCGCGAGCATGGCTTTTCAATTCGGAGACAGCCTGGTGTAGCGCTTTGCGTTCATGAGTCCCCGGAGCATAACTTAAAACTGTTTCATTCTTTGGCTCTGCAAAATGGAAATACGCATTATTCATAAAAAGATATTATTTTAAATTTTGGTGCTGCAAAGGTAGGTTTTAAAAAGGCTAATTGAAAAATACACCCATAATGAATTTACATATTATTAAGAAATAGTTTAAAAGTGGGTAGTTTTTTTTAAAAAAAAAATTAACCATTTGTTCCCGAAAATCAACCTATCATTGAATGAAAACAACCATTCATTCCCACAGCCATTATTTTCGATAGAAGGGGATTCATAATCTATTTTTTACTGAACAAATTAACCTATATATTGGATATATAACTTAACATTGTTGAGATGAGAAAAACATTTGTACTGCTTTTATCTTTTTTATTTTCATGCCTGGGCAAGAATAGCTACGCCCAGATAATAGGTCCAGACACCGTTTGTGCAGGCACACCCAATACATGGTACACCCCAGACTCATCTATTTCATATGCATGGGGTTTTGACTCGGTACATATTGATCAACCCTTACAAAATTGCATAACAGTAATAAGCAATAACGCGGCTATCGATGTTGCCGCATGTGAGATCATGAAAAATGACAACGGGAATTGGTACGGATTTGTCACAAATCTCAATGACCAGTTGGTAAGACTGGATTTCGGAACTAATCCCAACTCCAGCCCGACGGTGGTAAATATGGGAAATATAGGAGGAGCCCTGACGTCGGGAATAACCCATGACATTACCGTTATCAGGGATAGTACGGGCTTGTGGTATGGCTTTATAGCGGATGGCTCCAATATTGTGAGACTGGATTTCGGGAGCACGCTTTCCAATTCCTCGCCATCGACAACTATTTTTAACCTGGGCGGCATTGGTGTAAGTTATGGAATGCAGATATCAGTGATGAAATATAACGGACAGTGGCTGGGCTTTCTTGGTAATTTTGGCGGAATATGCCGTATTGTGAGGCTGGATTTTGGTAATGCCATAACTAATACTCCATCCACGCAAATCCTACCTGTAAATACCGCGGTTAGTTCCCCTGCATATTTTGCACTTTTCCAACAATCAGGCAATTGGTACATGTTTACACCGGACATTAATTTCAATGTTTTATTCCGGTATGATTTTGGAGCCAACCTTCAGAATAATAATCCTGCTATGAATAATCTTGGTAACATTGGTGGTACGCTTCAATTTCCAAGAGGTATTACCTTCATTGAAGACTGTGACAGTTTTTATACTGTAATATTAGATGAAAACGACTCTTTTTACAGGCTGGATTTTCCCGGATTGAACATTACGGACACTCCAACTATTACATCCTTAGGATCCTTGGGCCTTAGCCAAAGCAATGCTTATGGTTTGCAGACAATTGCACCTTACTGGTATAACGATACTTTATTTTTTCTCACCGGAAATTTTCAAAACTACCCCAACGGCGCTATTTACAGAATAAAAAGCATGGGTTTACCAACAGCCAGCCTGGTTAGTTACACGAGCAGCGCGGCGACATATGCGTTCGCTACAACAGGAATTCATACCATGTCGGTGCTGTGCAATGAAGGTGAACCAACCAATCGCGAAGCCTATTGCAAAGAGATATATGTTCTTGCCGACAACCCAACAAAAGTAACCGACACTGCGATGTGTAACAACGCAAACATTATCCTTTCGGACACTTCGATCTTGCCACCTTTCACTTGGAGCACAGGAGATACTTCTTCTCAACTTAGCGTCAGTTCCACTGGTACTTACTGGGTAAAAGGAGCAGGCTTATGTGCCATGACTGATACTTTTCATGTTGTTCAGGGTTCGGTCCCTCTGGTGAATCTGGGCAATGATACATCTGTTTGTGGAATGCTGCCTATAACACTTGCGTCATCAGGCAGCTTTATCAATGCTGTTTATTTATGGAGCACAGGCGCCAGTTCGGCATCTATTACTGTTAACCAGTCAGGCACCTATTCGCTCACTATTACACAAGGAAAATGTGTTAACAGTGATACGGTAAACGTTCAATTTAATCCGATGCCTGTTGTTAATCTTGGAAACGATACGGCCATTTGCCAGGAATTTTCGATTATATTCAGGTCTGCACAGCTGGCAGGTTCTCTTTACTTGTGGAGCAATGGAAGCACCAACGATTCTTTAACAGTTTCATCCGCAGGCAAATACTGGCTTACCGTTACCAATAATAATTGCATAGCTTCTGATTCGATCATGATCTCTGAAATACAAAAACCAGGTATAAATATTTCTGATTCGACAACATGTTTTGAAGACATCATTGTACTTCCAAAATCCGTTGATACTAATTGTTACCAGTGCTCCTATTTATGGTCTGACGGCAGTAATGGGAATACCCTGCAAGTAACACAAGCCGGAACCTACTATGTTACAGTAAGTAATGTTTGTGGCGTAGTGTATGACACGGCAAATATTAAATTCACCCCATGCAATATATGGTTCCCAAATGCATTTACTCCAAACGGGGATAACAGAAATGATATAGCCAGGGTGGTAGGCAACTTGCAGGAAATTACAGATTTCACACTTGTCATTTATAACCGTTGGGGGCAAAGAGTATTTTATACCCAGGATAAATACAGCGGATGGGATGGCGTATTCAACGGAACACCCCAACCGATAGGCGCTTTTAACTGCATGATCATCTATTATTTCCGTGGGCAAAAACATCTGCTGAAAGGCACAATAGACCTTATAAGATAAGAACAGGTAAAAAGAAAGGGGCTAGAAAGCCCCTCTATATGTAAATGTTAAAACGATCCCTCTTAGATCGCGAGGCAAAAGTAGAATATATTTTCATATTGCATAATGACCTGAAACAGTATTTTTACTGTGATATTGAGCTTACAATGACCTTCTTCATTAAATAATTTAAAAATATTGAATTTGAAATTGCAGGCCACCTGCCAATGTCGCTTTTAATTCTATTAAGCATTTATCTTTACAAACACAATGTTTTTCATCTTATCAAAACTCCTGGTCTATTTTATTTTTCCACTTACCTGGATCCTTATTTTATTGATCGGGTGTTTACTGTCTAAATCAGCTAAAAGAAAAAAAGGCTTTCTTGTTTCTGCGATCCTGGTTTTCCTGTTATTCAGCAATGCATGGCTATTGAATCAATTTGCAAGAGTATGGGAGCCGGAACCAAAATCCATACCTGCGGGTACAAAATATAGCTGTGTTATTATATTGGGTGGTTTTGTAGCCGCAGACAGGAATGATAGTGGTTATTTCACACTTGCAGCAGACAGGTTCATACAAGGGGTAAAACTGTATGAAATGGGGATTGTAAATCATATTCTAGTTACAGGTGGCAATGGCAGCTTACTAAAACATGCATTCAGGGAAAGCAAGTGGGTAAAAACCCAGCTACTGGCTTTCGGTATCCCGGATTCGGCCATACTTATTGAGAACGATTCCAGAAACACACTGGAAAATGCTGCCTTTTCAAAAAGGGTACTGGATTCTGCAGGTTTAAAAGCACCCTATGTTCTCGTTACATCTGCATTTCATATGCCCCGTTCAGAATGGATCTTTAATAAAGAAGGCTTAAATGTTGTCCCCTATCCCTGCAATTATTTTGCAGGCAGGGGCAAATTCAATCCTGCTGACCTCCTCCCACAAGCACATGTTCTGGACCTTTGGTTCCTGTACATCAAAGAAGCGGTTGGATATTATGCATACAAAATAAAAACAGGCTCTAGATGATATCGCTATTGTGAATTGGTCACAATACCATAGCGCTGATTAAAAGCAGGCGTGAAAGGCTCACCTTTTGTTCCATAAAATATGAGTTCTTTCCCTAAAGATGATCTTAAAGTTAATTCAGCAGCCAAAAATTCATCATCATGAAGTTTAATGCTTTCTACTTTGAAACGATCATTTAAAAAATGGATATATAAGTGCTCCTCGTCAGGGAAATAGTTTACAATATAATGTTCCTCGTATGATACTTTGCCTGGCTCTGAAGCATGAACGGTTTTAATTCTCCCCTCGCTTTTTTCACTTGCCATCAGGTTTAGAGTAATAAAATTCCTGCAAATATTAAAACTACTATCCAGCCATCCAAATCTGAAAATATTGAAATGGAACTGACTAAAAGGTAATTCACGATACGAATCGAAAGACACACCCGGAAAATTGATCATCGCCTGTTCTGAAAAAATATACATATTGCCCTTTGCAAATTAAATGCAAGCAATTGCACCTAAACTGACCATCATCATCTGTTTTCCTGATTAAAATCATAAATAATGAGCGCTATTTTTGTAAAACAAGCTTATATATGGCTCAAAGCATAGATAAGAACGAACGTTATTATGCCAAAGACCGCACAAACTGGCGGAAATGGTTGGAGAAACACCACCAAAGCTCGGCTGGTATATGGCTTGTTTATTATAAGAAAGGCAGTGGCAAAACCAGGGTTGCATATGATGAAGCAGTAGAAGAAGCCCTTTGTTTTGGCTGGATAGACAGCACCCTTAACCCCATAGATGAAGATTGCTATATGCAGCTTTTCATGCCCCGCAAACCTAAAAGCGGCTGGTCTAAACTAAATAAAGAACGGGTTGAAAAATTAATAAACCAGGGCCTGATGACTGCCGCAGGACTGGAAAAAATAGACCTTGCCAAACAACACGGCACATGGAGCAAGCTGGACCAGGTAGAAGCATTCAGCATACCGCCCGAATTGGAAAAAGCTTTCAAAGCAAATAAGGCAGCTAAAAAACATTTCGACAGTTTAAGTACCTGGAACAAAAAATACTTACTCTACTGGCTCCACAATGCCAAACGCCCGGAGACCCGCATGAATAGAATTCAAGATATTGTGCAATCGCTTGCACAGCAGAAAATGCCTGCGCATTTCAGCAGGGCGGAGAAAAAAACCTGATCTTGCTGTTTATTTTATAATAACTATTTTATCATCAGAAAAATGCACAACGCCTGCACTATCCCTGGTGCCGGGAGGCATAATAAGAACTGAATCATTATAGGTGCCTAAATACACGGGCGCGGCTTTTTCAAGGTAATAGGCCAAAGGCAGGTAATAACTGGAATTACCTTTTATGCTATCACTTCTATAACAACACCATGCCATATAAACCTTGCCGGGAAAGAGATTTAAACTGTCTTTAAGTTGTGCATAGTATGTATACTTTAAGCCCC
>CAIYVS010000148.1 GCA_903929655.1 uncultured Bacteroidota bacterium
CGCACACAAACCGAAACACCCCCCTTTTTCTTTCTCCCAAAACTCATTTATGGCATAAAATTTGCGCCTATTATAGACCAAACAAATTCTTATAAATACCTGCCATTTTTGTAATCAAACTTCGCCGACGCTTATCCACATTTTTCCGTTTTAAAAAAATCTCTAAAAGCGGAAACCAAAACAACAATATATTGAAAATCAATTATTTACTACCAAATCAAGCTGCAAAAAGCGGAAACAAACCGGAAAAAAGCGGAAATTTCAATGTGCACAGCAGGATTTGACAACTTTGTTTTAAAGTTGTCAAATCTGAGCGTTGGCATTTTCATCAAATTGCATTAGGCACAGCAGGATTTAACAACTTTCAAAATTTGTCAAATTTAAGCGTTGGCATCAGAATATATTCATGGCATTAGTCGAACATTACCATACCAAATTTGAAGAAAATAATTTCTATCATATCTACAACCGTTCGGTTGATAAAAAACCAATGTTTAAGAATAACGGCAATTATGAGTTCTTCTTGCGTAAGTACGATCATTATTTATCGCACGTAGTCGATACATATGCTTATTGTTTGTTGGGTAACCATTTCCATTTGTTGGTGCGGGTAAAAGATTTGGCAACTCCCCACCCACAAGATTTGACAACTTCTGAAAAGTTGTCAAATCAGCCCACGCACGATATTGTCAGTCATGCATTTCGCAGGTTTTTCCAATCGTATGCAATGGCTTTTAACAAACAACAGGAAAGAACCGGAACATTGTTCCAAACTCCCTTCAAACGTGCTTTGGTAGATAATGACAACTATTTTACGCAACTGATATATTATATCCATGCCAACCCGCAATTACACGGTTTAGTCAAAGATTTCAGAGATTGGCAATGGAGTTCTTATGGAAACATTATAACAGAGAAACAAGGCAAATTGAAAAAGGAAGATGTCATAAAATGGTTTGGTAACAGGGAATCATACCAGCAGTTCCATTCCGAAAATCAAAAAATGATATTAAATGACAAGTACATTTTTGAAGATGAATAATGCCTGGCTGATTTGACAACTTTTTTCTAATTTGTCAAATCTTATGCGCAGGCTTGTTTTATTCTGCCCCATTTCCGGCATAAAATTTGTGCCTCTTAAAGACCAAACAAGTTCTTATAAATACCTGTCATTTTTGCAACCAAACTTCACCGGCACTTATCCACATTTTCCGTTTTAAAAAAAGTAGCAAAAAAGCGGCAAAAAATAACAGTACAATGACAATCAATTATTTACAACAAATACAACCTCTAAAAAGCGGCAACGCAGCGGCAAAAAAGCGGCCATTTCAATGTGGATAGCAAGATTTGACAACTTTGTTTTAAAGTTGTCAAATCTGAGCGCTGGATTGTTTCGTGTCACAGAAAAAATAATTTTAAAAATCCCAACTTTTTTGATCGTTCAACAGTCTTATTTATGCAGAACGAACAGTAAACCTGGTTTCACGAAAACTAAAAGTCCCTTTTGCAACTTTGTGCTTACCATGACGATTTGCACACCAAAATAAAATTGAATAAGAATATACAATTTGCTATATTACAAAAAATACAACTTTATGTATAAATCTAATCTGCTGCTTATCAGTATTATTTTTTTAAGCAGTTTCACTAATATTTCATCCGGCGACCCTGTAACTGATGCTGCTCAAAAAGGGCTTCAAAACTACCTGGTATTAATACCTGCAGGCCGGGAAAATCTATATGGTTTCTCCACAGGTGATGATTTAAAAAACTGCACAGTCGGCAAGCCTTACCAATTACTAAAGCTGAGTCTTGATTTTTATCAGGGCACTTACGACCCGGCAAAAAATTATCTCAGCCCCGGCAAAGAATGGCGTGTGCCTGTGGTAATGAATGGCGATAACCGCACCTTGCTGACGGTAACTGCAGATGCCGACACCTATAATATAGTCGATCTCGGTGGCGCTCTCCTATCCCGCGAACTTCAGCAGGCAAGCGCCCATACAGGCGATAACGATCATTTTTATATCCTGCGCATTTATCCCCTGTCCGCAGATTTTTTTGTAGATGCTCAAACTGCTGATATCAGCGAGGCCTCCTTTACCCCCTTAACATCGGCTATTATGGCAATGCCATCATTGCAAAACAAACCTTATTCATTGAATGAAGTGCTTCCCATCATCAAAGCCTCATTAGATCAAAAAGCTAAAACTAATTAGAGCATGAAAAAATATTTAATTCTTATCGCAATATTGTTTTGTGCTGCTGCTGCAAAAACACAAGTATTAAATGTTCCCCAGGTAATACAGGAGCAAAACCAATGGTGCTGGGCCGGTTCTTCAAAATGCATTCTTAATTATTACGGGGATTCAATTGAACAATGCACCATTGCCGAATATGCCCGCACCGTTATTACCTGGCATTCATTTGGTACAGTTAATTGCTGCACCAGTGCAGACAGCGGTTGCAATTACTGGAACTATATGTGGGGCACGCAGGGCAGTATCCAGGATATCCTGGTCCATTTCGATTCGATTCAGACTACTGATTTGAACGCCGCCCTAACAATTCCTCAAATAGATTCGGAAATATCAAAAAATCACCTTTTTGTGGAGCATTGGTCATGGGTTGGGGGCGGAGGCCATTTTGTGGTAGGGCATGGCATAGCTACCACAGGCAGCACATCCACCATTTACTACATGAACCCCTGGTTTGGCGAAGGATTGCATTTTGGCGCATACAGCTATATGCTAAGCGGCAATATAGACAGTATGGGCAACCACATATGGGACCTTACCAGCACAATTGCCAGCTACCCCCATCCTGTAACAAACTCGGTAAACGAGCCTGCGCAAGTGCCTGCTGACGCAATTGTCTATCCTAATCCCTCCACAGGCAGTATCAGGGTAAAAGGCATGACAGACGACCAGGTGGAGATTTACAATATTACCGGCAGCCTTGTATATCATACGATCCTGAAAAATAGCACCTCCGGGCTAGATCTTACCAATTTGCCTAAAGGGGTATATCTTGTAAAGATCAAATCTTCGGGCGGCAATTCGTTTACCAAACTTGTATTGCAATAAAATCCATCTGCACAGCAACTTATTAAATTAGCAAATATAGATTATGTCTATGCTTACATCCTGTACAATCTGCGGAATTAGTTAAATAGGCAGTAAATTGCATTACAGAAACGGAGTAAAAAATTGACAGATAGTAATATAGAGGTATTGGGTGCCAGGGTGCATAACCTGAAGAATTTAGATGTAAGCATTCCCAAAAACAAGTTGGTGGTAATAACAGGCATCAGTGGCAGCGGTAAATCATCGCTGGCATTCGATACTATTTTTGCCGAGGGGCAGCGCCGCTACATGGAAAGCTTCGCGGCCTATGCCCGCCAGTTTATGGGCGACCTGGAGCGGCCCGATGTAGATAAGATCAGCGGCCTCTCACCTGTTATCTCTATAGAGCAAAAAACCACCAACCGGAACCCAAGAAGTACTGTTGGCACTGTGACAGAGGTGTACGATTTTATGCGCCTGCTTTATGCAAGAGTGGCAGAAGCTTACTCGTACAATACGGGTAAGAAGATGACAAAATTCAGCGAAGAGGAAATTGCAGAGCATATCAAACAAAACTTCAAGGGCAGGAAAATAGCCATGCTGGCACCTATGGTGCGTGGCAGGAAAGGACATTACCGGGAGCTCTTCGAACAATTGCGCAAACAGGGTTACCTGAAAGTGCGTGTAGATGGCGAGGTAATGGACCTGAAAGAACGCATGCAACTGGACCGCTACAAGATACATGACATAGAACTCGTAGTGGATAGATTAGTGGTGCAGGAAGATGCCAATGCCCGCCTGGGGCAAAGCATACAGAAAGCTTTACAAATGGGTAAAGACCTACTCTTTGTGCTGGATGTAGACAAGAATGCGGTAACCCAATACAGCAAGCAACTGATGTGCGCTGATACGGGCATATCATACGAGGAACCATCACCCAATGCATTTTCATTCAACTCTCCTTATGGGGCTTGTCCTAAATGCAAAGGTTTAGGTAGTATATACCAGGTGAACATGCAGGAGGTATTGCCAGACCCTGAAAAGAGCATCATGGACGGAGGCATTGCCCCGCTAGGCTCAGAGCGCGACGCATGGAGTTTCCAGATGGCGACCATGTTGGCAAAGAAAAATAAGATACCGCTGAATGTACCCATAAAAAAAATTCCGCAGAACCAGCTGAACATACTGCTCTACGGAAATGAAGAAGGCAGGATAACATACGTGAATGATGAGGCCGATGTGTATCATGAAGAGGTGAAGCAACATAACTATGAAGGCATTGTAAACATGGTGCTGCGCTGGTTCAATGAAACCACTTCAGAAGGAGTGAGGACATGGGCTGAGAATTTTATGGAACTAAAAACCTGCCCTGAATGCAATGGGGCAAGGCTTAAGAAAGAAAGCCTTTGGTTCAAGATAGATGGATTGAATATTGCTGAGTTATCGCATAAGTCTTTACAGGAAATGAGCAACTGGTTCAACGGACTGGAAAAGCGCATGAATGCAAAGCAGAACCAGATAGCAAAAGATATTCTAAAAGAGATACGCGACCGCATGCTCTTCCTGCTGGATGTAGGTCTGCATTACTTAACACTCGACAGGCCAACACGTACACTTAGCGGTGGAG
>CAIYVS010000149.1 GCA_903929655.1 uncultured Bacteroidota bacterium
ATCAGCCAGCTGGCAAGCGGCATCTATTTGATACATGTGTATGATGAAAACCAAAACCTGGTTCATACTGAAAAACTTGTTAAAAGCAGCTGGTAATATTGCGTCATTTATATATACTTTGGATAACAACAGATGGCAATAAATATTTCAGACAATTTATGGTTAATAAATAGTATATAAATTTAATATGTTTTAAACTCCGAAATAATAAATCATTGCTCTCAATAAAATAGCCCTGCATTTAGCGGGGCTATTTTATGTCGCGGGGATTGATCCCTGAATGAGCTTAAGAAGCTTTCTTTGTCTCAGTTTCTTTAGCGTCTTTCTTGTCTTTGCAGGCTTTTGCACCTTTTTCGCATTTTGCGCCTTTCTTGCAACAAGCTTTTCCTTTACCGCAAGCATAAGTTGATCCAATACCTGCGATCATTAAGAAGCCTAATAATAATGTGAGTTTTCTCATTGTTTTATGATTTAAGAATTGTAAAAATAAGGAATTATTATGGAATGATACATCAGCTGCCAGTTAAAATGTTATTATTTAACAATATGCATTATTGCCTAGTACTTCGCGAGTACTGTCACTCCCCCCTGCACTACATCGCCTATTTTAACATCTACTTTGGTGCCTGCAGGCAAAAATACATCTACCCTTGAACCAAAGCGAATAAAACCAAACTCATTGTTTTGAGTGACATTGTCGCCTTGTTTTACATAGTAACAGATGCGTCGGGCCATGGCGCCTGCTATCTGGCGCATCAGGATATCTATCTTGTTATTGCCGAGGACAAGTGTGGTGCGCTCGTTTTCGGTGGAGGATTTTGGGTGCCAGGCTACCAGGTATTTGCCGGGATGATATTGCAGGTATTTTATGGTGCCGCTTATGGGGTTGCGGTTCACATGCACATTCAGTGGCGACATGAATATGGATATCTGCAGGCGCCTGTCTTTAAAATATTCTGTTTCGGTGGTTTCTTCTATTACTACTACTTTACCGTCTGCCGGGGCAATGATGAGGTTGGCTCCTTCTGTAAGTTTCCGGGCAGGCAGACGGAAAAACCATAATACCCAAAACCACAGCAGGAAGAAAATAATATTGATGGCCCAGGTGAACCACATAAAATCTACCAGGTAATGGAACGTGAGGTAGCCTAATATGGCCCATACCAGGCTGGTAATAATGATGTATTTATATCCTTCGCGGTGAATACTCATAATGTTGATTTGTGTGCAAAATTAGTTTTAAAAAATGACTACATATAAGGCGTCCATGAAAAGGAGTGCATAACAAAATGCAAATGGGGTTGCTATGAGCAGGGAGTCGAACCTGTCCAGGGCGCCACCAT
Source organism: uncultured Bacteroidota bacterium (assembly GCA_903929655.1). Taxonomy (GTDB): domain Bacteria; phylum Bacteroidota; class Bacteroidia; order Chitinophagales; family Chitinophagaceae; genus JABDGU01. Next base: position 1,344 of record CAIYVS010000149.1, read on the forward strand.
GGCCGGGCATGAGGCTTCCGGAGTCTTTTACTTCTGCCAATCGCTTTAGTTTGGATTCCACCAGGTCTCCGAAGGTACCTGCCAGCGATGCGCAGAGTGCCAGTGCCATCCAGTCCATCATTTTATAATAATGTGTAAAATAGCCCCATATGGCTGCGCCTGCTATGGTGAGGATAATGCCGCCAATGGTGCCTTCCCACGTTTTTTTGGGTGAGGTTTTTGAGAGGGGATGCTTGCCTATAAACGAACCTACGAGGTAGGCCATGGTATCATTGGTCCATATCATTAATATAAGTGCCAATGGCAGCAATAGGCTTTTTTCTCTCATGAGGAAGAGCATGATGGCGGGTGTGACTATATAGAGGAGGCCGCCTACAGCCTGGAAGAGCGCCGACAAAAAGTTTTTACCTGAAAGGATACTGCTCAGTAAGAGTAGTGCAGGCAGCAATAATAGTACCGCCAGCATCACAATCATGAGGGGGCTGAATAATTCGAGGCCGCCCATGTAGAGGTTATATGCAAGGAACATAAGCGAAAGGCCTGTAACCTGCATTAATGGTGCCAGGGCCGGGGGCCAGTAGGTGCCGGGGAATATTTTTTTTATGAGCCTGAAGTACTCCCGGAGGCAGAGCACTTGTATGACGCACACGAGCGCCAGGAATGCCCATTCATTCCATAATAAGCCGGCCAGCATGATGATGGCAAAAACGATTGCGCTGCTTGTGCGTTTAAAGAAAACCGGGAGGTCTAGTGCCATAGAGCTGCTAAATTAGATCAGAATTTTCAAGATTAAAGAATTTTCAGGATTGTATTATCATTAGATGTGTTGACATAGAGGAAATATTTTTTATTCACGTCTTTTTCAATTTTTCAAAAAGGGTTCCTACCTCGGCGGGAATACTGGAAATATTTTTTCCGCTTTTTTTCCTATTGATTCCGTTTTTGAATGGTGTTTTTTGTAATGTAAATATGTTTTGTATTGTTTGTTAAGTGATTACGATTATTCGCTTATTTTCTTTTTCCGTTTTTCCGCTGCTGGAATTTTTTCCGCTACAAAAAAATGTAATAGGTTTTAACACATGGCCGCTCCGCAAAGACGCAAAGAATTGTAAATGCCCGATGCCCGATCAGTTGAAATATCGGGCATTTAGGGTGATGGATTTTGGCATAAATTATTGTTTATCAATTATTTATGACATTATTTGGATGCCCGACTGATGCCCGATTTTATACCAATGGGGACATTGAATATTTATCCAAACTTTATCCATCTTTATCCCATTAGCAGGTTTGGGATGAATCGTCAGGGTTAGATTTGACAACTTTTTGAAAGTTGTCAAATCGCAGGCTAATTGAACAATTGTCCGATGTCCGGGATATTTTTGAAATGTCGGACATTTTTGGCGTAAGGTGCTGATTTTCAATAAAAAAGTCGGACATCAAATGTCCGGTTTTTATTGCTGAATGGACATTGTGTATGGTACTGATTTTGGTTGATAGCGATTCCTATTTCAAAGAACTTATAAAATTTAAATGTAATATTTTCTTAAATTCCTATCAAATTTACGAAAGCGGGATGGGCGAATCCAAATTTATTTCTGAAAGTGGCTCTGGGAGCGGGAAGAAAGTTAAAGGGGCCTCTCCCGGCCTCTCCAAAGGAGAGGAGAAGCTATGCTGCGTGTTGTTTGTGTAGCTTCTGGCATAAGAACGCTAAGCGCAAGGCTAAACGGCATTCTTACGCCAGCGGGGAAAAATTATATACTAATGGACAAATTTAATCAAGGCTAATAAGATACCCGTACAGGCTATAATGGTTGCAACTGTCCATTTAAGGTTATCCTTAAACCCTCGCTCCATATCCACTTTGAGATTAAGTATATCTTCTTTGCTTGCGAGGGTATCTTTTTTAGAATCAAACTCATTACGAACCTCTTGCTTAATGCCTTCCACAACGGTCTGTGCTTCTGCTTCGCCGAGTTTTGCTTTTAGTACATTATAAAGAGTTATTTCGGAAACAACCATATATACAATATTTATGTTCGGAATGGCCGGAATTTACAATAAAGGTAAGAAATTTTCATAAAAAATGTGAACAAGTGTGATAAGATGCAAGCCTGCCAGAGCAGTTGAGCTCAGCTCTAAGCCCTCTCCAAACCCGCCTAGCGGAGGGGCAGGCATGGAGAGGGGAAGTAGTTGAAAGGGAAGGTTAGTTATGCTGCGCGGTGTTTGTGAGGCACGAGAACGCTACGCACAAAGCCGAACGTCATTCTTGCCAGCGAGGGTTGAAAATACGGGTTTCCCTTTTTGCATTTCTGTAGGAAACCTCAATATTGCAAAGCATCAATACGCTGGTAATTCGCCTTACAGAAATTGATCGCATGTGTTTTTTTGTAAAAATATGGCCGATAGAAATTGGCTTAAATCCTGCTTGAGACAAGATGTAATTATTCTGAGATGATCTTATATTTTTCTGCTGGTAAGCAGAGTTATTGCATCCTTATATTGTTCACTCACGGGTAATTCAAACTCCTTAAGAAATAAACTGTTTTTACGGATGGCGGTTATGCACACCACATTAATAATATAAGATTTATGTATCCTGATGAATTTTGATGCCGGGAATATTTCCTCAATACCTTTCATGCTGTGACGTACTAATAAAGGATTCTTGTTGGTAGTATAGTGTATTTTGACATAGTCTTTAACTCCCTCGACATATAATACTTCGTCAAGCAGCACTTTTACCAGGCTATAGTCTGCATGAAAGAAAACATGGTCAGGCATTTGAATGTTGGTCTGTTGCGAATTGTAATGAGCCAATGCTTTATTACAGGCCTTCACAAAACGCTCGTAAGATACGGGCTTCAGGAGGTAATCAATCACATCCAGTTCATACCCCTCTGCGGCATAGGATTTGTATGCTGTGATCATAATGAATATAGGCTTTGCAGGGAGTGTTTTAATAAGCTGCATACCGCTAAGCCCCTGCATTTCTATATCTGAAAAAACGAGGTCAATATTATACTTCTGTATAAGCTCCATCGCGTCCATTGCATTACTGCACCGTTTAATAAGTTTCAGGAATGGGATATTCCGAATATAATCTTCCAGGAGGTCCAGGGCTAATTTTTCATCATCAACTATTATACAGTTCAGCATTATGAAAGATTTATACCCAAAGTACTAATATACCAGCCATCTATTTTATCGACACTTAAAGAATGTTTCAAAGGGTAAAGTAATTTTAACCGTTTATTCACGTTTATGAGTCCTATGCCTTTTGTTTCATCTTTTTTCTCACTGGATACCGGAAGATATTTATTTTTTACCGTCATGGTAAGCATATCATGTTCAAAATGCACATTGATGTCGATAACGGGGTTTTTTATTGGTCCGATGCCATGCTTAAACGCATTCTCAATAAATGGTATGAGTAGCATAGGTTCAATCGAGTCGTCCCGATTTGTCCTTTCTGATATATATATATCTGAGGTCACCTTTACTTCATTGCCAAATCTTAAGTTTTGCAAATCAATATAGCTTTGAAGATATTCTGCTTCCCGTTCTATAGAGACTTTTTGCTCATCTGTCTCATATAGCATGTATCGCATAAGGCTGGAAAGGTTTAGAAGCATCCCTTCCAACTTTGCTGATCTTGCTCGAGCCAGTGCCACCATATTATTCAGTACATTGAATAAAAAATGTGGACTGATCTGCCAGCGAAGAAAGGAAAGTTCAGTCCGCAAGGTTTCATTTTCCTTTTCTTTCTGAAGGCGGTCTACTCTGATATTTTCACGGATAAGGCTATAACATAAACTTACCAGTATAACAATTGTATAATTGAATACCTGCATCACTTGTGGCATTTCCATATTGTCAGATAATACTAAAGAAGTGATGGATTTAATAACAAAATAAAAAAACAAAGTAGCAGCAAATTGAATTAGCAGGTATTTACCATATTTCTTTTCTTTTATAAAGATTGGTGCAATAAGTGAAGTATTCAGATAAAAAATTGCAACCATTATAATATTTGTGAACAAAAATAAATACGGCATAGAATCCTTTTCCGGCATTGGATGATGAGGAAAATGTTGGTCGAAATGCCTATGCTCATCGCGAGAAAAAAATGGAATAGAAAAAAACAATAGCCAGCCTAAAAAATGGGCAATTGGTATAATCCATCGTTTACTTTGTTTTGCGATAGTTCTTTCCATATATCAGTTTCGTGTTATTGTTTGTCTACCTGTAGATATAATGTATCGGAATTAATACCAGTAAATATACCAACTCCATTGTTGATTCCTGTGGACGGTGTTGATAGGTTCTGTGAATTACTGCTGCTATTGTCATATAAAGAAGCATAGTCGGGATTAATATGAAACAGTACTATCCGGTGTCTTCCGAAGTAAGTAAAACTTCTGGTGTTTATATCCTCAGATGCAGATATCGTGGGTCTATTCCGGAAAATTAATGTAGTGTCAGCCGATGTAGAAGTTGTGTCAATGACGCGTATAGGGTTTTTTTCAAGATTTTGTACAACGATCAAATAATAAGAAGCATCATCGTTGCTCCATGTTAGTGTTACAGGATCGGCTTGCGCTGGTGGGGGAAATGTTGTAGTAGTAGATGAAGTAACCTGTTTTATTGAAATTTCTGTTGCTGATTGTGTAACGCTTGCCGGCTTTAATGGGATCACTGTAGATGCGGTTACTACTTTGTTGTTATATGCGAATTGAAGATCATATTTATTGCCGGCTCTGAGTATGAGTTCCGAATCAGTATAAACTCCGTTTCCTTTAGAAGTGAGATGATAAACAGTATCGTTGGAAGTGACCGTTATATCCAGTGAATCAAGTGATGGACCCGAAAATGTTTCCGAGGACGTGGATTGCTGGTGCGCTAATAACAAGCTGAATGCAATGCCGGGACTAAGATATGCAGTTACAACAGGATCAACATTATATTCAGGTAAAGACACTTCTTTTTTACAAGAAAACAGTGCTACCGGAAAGAGAATGAAAACGATACTTTTTTTCATTTATTTGAGTTTAAGAGATAATGTAAGATTAGGAGTGAAACTCAGATAATTAACGTTGGTTTCAACTACATGATTGTCTACAACCGTAAACTCTTTATACCATACATTTTCTCGTGCATAGACATTAAACAGAGAAATGCCCACATAGCCTACATCTTTTTTTGCTTCGTTATAGAAATGGAAATTTACGGACACGTCCATTCTATGATAATCAGGCAACCTCAATGTGTTCTTTGAAGTTACGGTAACATAGTTTTCAGTGGTGCCATCCAGCAATGTCACGCCATAGCTTCCTCCCGGCGCCGTGTATGGTTTTCCGCTTGCATATATCCATGTAGCCGCAAAGTCCCAGCGGTTCCATTTGTACATGCCAACTATTTTAAACTCATGCCTTACATCCTGGTCCGCTGGAAAATCCTGTGCTGAAAAGATGGCAAAGTGGTCCATTGTTTTCGCTAAGGTGTAACTTACCCATCCTGTAAATTTGCCAAGCTTTTTTTGCGCCGTAAATTCTATTCCCTGGGAATAACCTGTCCCTACATAAAAATTCTGGCTGTAACTTATGCCTGATGTGTTGGCAGAAAACCGTTCCGTGTATTGAGTAATATTATCCAGGGATTTATAGTATCCCTCAACTCCAAATAAGTAAGCGGAAGTTTCATAACTAAGACCTGCTATATAGTGTACGGCACTGCTCACGGGGACCGTAGTTTTATCAGATAATATCCAGAATTCACTGCTGCCTGCTGATATGTCTTCTCTGGTAATTCGGTTGGCAAATTGATAATACTCGCCGTATGCTGCTTTAAACGAAAGCTTGTGCGTAATGTTATAATTTAACGCCAGCCTGGGTTCTGTATATTGTTTTTGGGTAGTGCCGAAATAGCTTAACCTTACTCCCGGAGTCAATACCAGCTTATTCTTGAAGAATAGGAACTGATCTTGCAGATAGCCACCTGCAAGCAGGCTGGCATTGTGGCTGTTTACAAGAAGTGCGGTGTCATTTTGTGAATAGGTGTACTTTATATCGTATTGTGTGCCAAAAAAACCGAACCCAATATGGTTCCATTTGGTTATGGCCCAGTCAAAGTCGGACCGCAACGACAGGTCTTTGAGGTTATTATGTTCAAAAATTCCCGTGATAGTGGTTGTCGTGTCACCAGGCCTGCCAAAAGTGCCATTAGTAATACGGTTACGATCACTGTAAAAATTTGAATAGCTAAGCACCGTATTGCTGTGTAATTTACTGGTCCATTTTCTTTGCCAACCCATACTCATTCCTGTGTTACCATAAGTTGTGACATCGGTTGTGCCGAAATTCAATGATATGCCCATATTCGCAAGGAACGCCGGGGTGTTTACCGTAAAGCTGTTATTAAGATCATCGCTGCCATTAAAGAAGCTATAAGTAAATACATCTTTTTTAGTAGGCGTGAAAGTAAGACGCGTATTAATATCATAGAAATAAGATTTTGCTTTTGTTACCCCATCAGCACCACCCGGGCCACGACCGCTGCCACTATTTGTTTGTTGGGAAGACCCTGAGTTTTTATTAAATGAGTTAAATATCCAATTGTAAATCGGGCCATTCCAGGATCGTCTAACAGCAGCTACCATGGAAAGATTTTCTGTAATAGGTATTTCGGTAAAAAGGTTGGCGCTTAACAGGCTAACATCTCCACCCAGATTAAATTGTTTTGTACTTCCTTCTTTGCCGGTAATATCTGTAACGCTTGACAGCCGTCCACCATACTTAGCCTCAAATCCCCCTTTAAACAGTTCTACTTCTTTTACGGCATTTGCATTAAACGCACTGAAGAAGCCATATAAGTGATCTACCTGATAAACAGTAAAGCCATCATATATCACCAGGTTCTGGTCTGGCGTTCCGCCACGTACATATAGCCCTGAAGAAGACTCATTCGCCGCACTTATGCCAGGCATAAGCTGGAAAGTACGCATGATGTCTTTTTCCCCCACATTGGGTATTTGGGCTAACTTTTCCGGAGATAATTTTATGGTACTGATAGTAGAACCGGACATTTTCATAAGATCTATTTTGTTAGCTGTAATAACAGCTTCATCCAGCATATGGGCTTCCTGATGGAGTCCAATGGTGAGACTATTTTTGTCTGTTTTAGGAGTCAGATATATGTCCGCCGGAGTGTATCCGATCAAAGAAACAGATATGGTAACAGTATCAGAGGGAACATCATTTATAGTGTAAGCGCCGTCTTTATCTGATATAGTACCCAGGGAGGTGCCCTTTATAGAAACATATGCTCCTGCAAGCAATTCATTGGTCGAATCATCTGCAATATGCCCTGACAGATTGAATTTTAATGTTTGTGGAATACCCTGGTACTTTTTGATGTTATTTGAGAACGCAAGTGTACGTTTTTTGACATTGTGTATGTGTTTGGCCTTTACATAGATGGTCAATGTACTGTCTATCGTACAGGAAAGGTCATTATCCCTGATTGTAATTTCTAAAGCTATTGGTACAGTTGTACCAATGTACCAATAATCAAATAATATCGTACTACAATAAGCTGTATCATAAATAATTTTCAATCCATAATGCTCACAGAGAAAATTGTAAACAGAATCTAAAGGTTCCATCCTGAAATGTTCGCTAATTTTAATTTTATCTAAAGGCGATGGAAGTCTTTTTACCTGCTTTTTAAAAATCTGCGATTGGGCACTACATATGCATAATATAGAAATTAGAACAATAAGTGTTCGCTTCATTTATACGATTTTGACTGTACAAATTGCTAACAAATTTTCTATGGAAAATAAAAAAGAGGCGATTCGATAAAATCACGATACCAAAATGGAAATTTGTTCAAAATCCGTTTCGGCTACATACCTATGTTTTATTCTTAATTCATGCAAAAACCATTGGTTTGTCTCAAAAAAAATAGTAGTTAAGCGAAGATGGGAATGTTGTATAGCACATAAGACTACTATACAAAACTAAAGAATGGGAAAGTTTTCTATACACAGGCACTCTTTACTATTTGGTATATTGATGTTTACATTTCGGGGGCAGGCTTTAGCTCAAACCAGTCATGCCGTTACAGGGAAAATACTTGATTAAAATGGCAGCGGTTATTCTGAAGCCAAGATATTGGCAAAAACTATGCAGATAGAAACCTTGTCATATATAAAAATGAGGATCTTATGCTTGATGTGCCGGACGATGATAATATATTTATTATTCAAGTCAGAGGTTATGATATGAGACTGCTAAGGAAACAGATGGAACAATAACAGTAAAACTCCACTGAATGTGGTATTGATTCGATATTTAAACCCAGATTTTGCAGTTGAATAAAATCTGACAGCATGTCGTATTTTTAGGTATGAGTCTTCGCCATCAATATGTAGATCAGCCTGTAACGCCTTGGGGAGGTATGCAGGAGATGAAAAAGCTTATAGATAAAACGGGCATTAGCAAAAAGCTATTGGAATTAGGGTTACCCGAGGGCAAGAGTAACAATACGATTGATCCTGTAAGCATCATTGAAAGCTTTTGGGTTAGTATCTGGATA
>CAIYVS010000150.1 GCA_903929655.1 uncultured Bacteroidota bacterium
AATACGATGCCAACAAACACCCAAACTATAGTTGCTGATGCAGGGAATATTACAACTTTGTACACCAATCGCCAGGTGCTGGATAATTCACTTAAAAAAAATGTAAGCAGCAATCTATATCTTAAACACAGTTTTGCAAAAGACAACGAACTGAATATTAGCCTGGATTATATTAACTACCCTCATTTTTTCGCAGAGGATATTAACAGTACGGATTATAATGCACAAATGCAAATGCAGCCTGATCCGCTTATACTCCGCAGTAATTCCATACTTCAGACAAGTGTTTATAGCTGTAAAGCTGATTACTCAATTACGATAAATAAAAGTTTGAAGATAGAGGCGGGCATAAAGAGCAGCCTGGTTGACATAAATAATGAAGCAGATTTTACAAAGTTTGTAAATAATATCGGAACAAATGATACTGACCTTACTAATCACTTTTTATTCATAGAGAATATTAATGCTGCATACCTGGGTTGCAATAAATCAATAGGAGACAAATGGCAGATACAATCCGGTTTAAGGGCCGAAAATGACCAGGTATATGGGCACCAGTTAGTGCATGACCAAAGCTTTACGAGAAACAATATTGCACTTTTTCCGACAGTCTATGTATCCTATAAACTGAATGACGCACACCAGTTTGAAGCGAACTATGGCCGTCGGGTGAACAGGCCGGGATATGGCGACCTGAACCCTTTTAAATGGTTTACTTTTTATAATAATTACCGGATCGGGAATCCCGAACTGCAGCTGGAGTATACCAGTAATTTTGAACTGAAGCATAACTATAAAAATAACCTGATAACAAGTCTTTCTTACTCCAAAACAATCAATAGTATCAATTATGCCACCTTAACACAGGGCACTAGTAAAACCTTGTATTGGACTCCTGAAAATCTTGCTTCAAAGCAAAACATTAGCTTGTCAATGACTTTTAATAAGCTATTGCTGAAATGGTGGAATTTGTCATGTTCAAGTGATCTATACTATTCAGAATACGAGGGTGAAGTAGGAGAAAAGATTGTGGATGCAAAGGGCCTTGGATGTTTTTTCAGTATGGATAGCCAGTTCACTATTAGCAAAGAATGGTCTGCAGAGTTGAATGCATGGTACTCTGGCAGTTCCCAGGGCATAACAACGCTTAATTACCCCAGTGGAACCTTCGGGTTTGGTGTATCAAGAAAGGTAATGAAAGAAGCCGGGTCTTTAAAACTCAGTGTATACGATCCTTTGGGAACAAGTGGGGCAAGTTATCTGGACCGGCAATATAATTTTACATCCGCCTCCTCCTATTACGACAATTCGAGAAGATCTGTTTCTCTTTCTTTTAACTATAATTTCGGTACAAAAAAGGATAATTCATCCAGGGATAATAAGCAGCCTGATGAAACAAAGCGAATGAATATGTAGTTTTGGAGATGCTCCGGCCTATTAATAACATCTGCTTGTTTTGGGGATTATTTATAATCCCTCTTGTTTCCTTTGGGCAAGAGGATATTAATGTCATGACCTTTAATATCCGTTATAATAATCCGCAAGACAGTCTTAATTCATGGCCTTATCGTAAAGATAAGCTCTGTTCTCAAGTACTGTTTTACGAAACTGATATTTTGGGTGCGCAGGAAGCTTTGAATGACCAGGTGCAGGATTTGGAATCATGTTTGCAGGGATATGAACGAGTTGGAGTGGGGCGCGATGATGGTAAAACAAAGGGAGAGTATTCAGCCATTTTTGTAAAGAAAGATAAATTCAGCGTATTGAATAGCGGTACCTTCTGGTTATCAGAGACCCCATCTGTTCCGGGCAGTAAAGGATGGGATGCTGCTTGCGTGCGTATATGCACCTGGGCGAAACTAAAAAATAAAACCAGCAGGGCAACCCTGTTTGTATTCAATACTCATTTCGACCATATGGGTAAAATAGCCAGGCGCAACAGCGGACACCTTATCGTGCACTATATAGACTCTATCGCGGGCAAAGCACCTGCCATACTTACAGGTGATCTCAATTCCACACCACAGGAAGAAGCTGTACAGGCCATACTCGACCCTACTAATGTCTGCAAACTCTCAGATTCAAAATCTTTGTCAATAGAAAAACACTACGGACCTGATGGCACATTTAATGCCTTTAAAAATAAAGAAAACTCAGATAATCCGATTGATTACATTTTTGTTACAAAAGATTTCAAAGTGCTGAAACATGCCACACTTTCCCAAAGCTGGCAGGGCAGATTCAGTTCAGATCATTTTCCAGTATGGGCAAGGCTGCGAATCAAGTAAAACTTATCTTTGCCGCTTAAGCAACATGAATGGCATACGAAACCAAGCTGCAGTACATTGCACAACAGGGTATTGAAAAAGCAGAAGAAAATGATTTTTTCCTCCGCTCCCTGAAACAACATGAGGGTGCAGAATTAGACAGGATAGTACATGAGATCAACACAAAAGTCAGTGCAGCCATTGATTGTACAAGTTGCGGAAACTGTTGCAAAACCCTTATTGTAAATATTACTCCAGAAGAGATAAAAGATCTTGCAGTAGTAATGAATATGCCGGAAACAGAGTTAAGAGAAAAACATATAGAAGAAAGTCAACAGGGAGCGTGTTATATCAATTCCATCCCCTGCCATTTCCTCGAAGATAAAAAATGTGGCATATATCAACACCGATTCAGGGAGTGCCGCGATTTTCCGCATTTACACAAAACCGGTTTCAGAGAGCGCCTGCTGGGCACACTGCTGCATTATGGCAGCTGCCCTATTATATATAATGTGATAGAGGAGATGAAGCACAAATTGAATTTTATAGAATAAATCCACTTAATATTCTCTTAATCTAAGAGTAATGATTCCTTAATAAATAATGGGTTTTGCGCTTCGTATCTTGCATTAACGTTATTAATTTATGGTTACGCTTTTAGATGTACTCCACAAGATCGGCATAGAAAGCTTTAGGGCTGATCGCGACAAATGCCTGGATCTCAATGTTTGTATCACAAATGATGTTGAAGAATCAGAATCCGACTTCATGACTAAGTATGGCTCCGGCGACACCTATTATTTCCGGCTGGAAAGTTACCATCATGGCCGCAAACTGGCAGCTGCCTTATACCAGCGTTTGTCAGGCTATATAAAAGAGTTGCCGGAAAATATAATTTCCAAAAACACGCTTAACAAGACACTGTATTTCTTTGTGCACGTAAAACTCCGCGAAGAAGCTACAGGCATGGTACTTAACTAATATTTCCTGCCATACAAATACATAAGTACCGCAAGCACTACCGATATTATAATAACATACAAGGGCATCCACAAGCTTATTTTCGCCCGTTTTTTTCTCTCCTCAACAGTCTTAAAAATGATATCCCTGATTGTATTATCATGAGCTGCCAGCAAAACCAGCCTTTCAGCAATTGCCTCCAGGTATTGCACCTGCAAATGTTCCGTAGCTCCCAATATTTCATTTACTATTTGATTATTCAGTTCTGCATTACCATGTTTCTGAAGAATAGCCATATGAGAATCCGACAATATCAGGAAAACATAATCAGATAAAGAGCGGTGGCTCATCCGATGAGTATCAAGGGTGGACACATGAGATCGCAGACGGCCGGACTCATTTAGTATCCATTCAGGGCTGATTATTTGTTCAGCCTGCATCCGCTTGCTCGTACCAGATAGCCAGCGTTCTTCATCATATTTTTTACGTTTTTCGGAATGAGAAAGAATTGAATAGGCTTCGTGCAATTCTTTAAAATGGGCCTCTGCAAAATGATTATCAGCATTTTGGTCGGGATGGTATTGAAATGCAAGCCGTCTATATGCCTTTTTGATCTCCTGCTGGTTAGCAGAGGGCAATACTTCCAGTATCTTATAATAGTCCTTTAAACGCATAGGAATCGGCGGCCGCTGGAGCGAAAGTAAAGAAAATGCTAAATTTGGTATAGTAAACGATTATGTACTTATTTATAAGCAGATTTGGAAATGGATGTACATACATGTAATTTTGTATAAATAAAAACAGCCACATGCAGCGGCGATCATTTTTAAAATCGAGTGGCCTTCTAGCCCTCACTCAATTTCTGAATATGTCCACTTTTTCAGCTTTACAAGCTTTGGGTAGCGAATTGCAACACTCCAAACGGATGCCTGTACTTTTTATAGGCCATGGCAACCCCATGAATGCCATCACGGATAATGAGTTTCATAAAAAATGGCAGGAGCTAGGGAAAAGCTTGCCAAGGCCCCAGGCTATACTATCAATTTCTGCACACTGGACAACAGATGGCACCAAAGTAGCTACTACCGGCCACCCCAAAACCATTCACGATTTCGGAGGTTTTCCAAAGAAGTTGTTTGATCAGCAATACCCAGCTCCGGGAAGCCCTGAGCTTGCTAAACTGACACAGGAATTAGTTACTTATTCCCACATTCAGGGAGATGATAGCTGGGGCCTGGACCATGGTACGTGGAGTGTATTATTGCCCATGTATCCAATGGCTGATATACCTGTATTTCAATTGAGCCTTAATTACGACCAGCCTTCGTCTTATCATTATGAGATAGGGAAACAACTAAGCAAGCTCCGCGATAAAGGTGTATTGATAATAGGCAGCGGCAACCTGGTACATAACCTGTATAAAGTAGACTGGACAGGTGGCAATAAGGTATATGACTGGGCACAGGAATTCGATTCAAAATTCACAGACTGGATCAAAAAAGGTGACCACCAATCCATACTGAACTACCAAAAAATATTGGGAAATACAGCAGAGATGGCACATCCTACCAACGAACATTTATTACCTCTTTTCTATATTCTAGGCTTGCAACAGAAAGGTGAAGAAATAAGTTTTTTTAATGACCAGTTTGATATGGCCTCTGTTTCTATGCGGTCTTTGGTGATACAAGGTTGAGCAAGAAGGTATATATTGGTATTCATTTTTTGCTATAAGTTCTTTAATTTTGATGTATTATGAAACTGGCAGACCTTGATTTAAACAAATCATATACTTACGCGGACTATTTCAAATGGACATTTGAAGAACGCGTGGAGTTAATTAAGGGCAAAATATTTAAAATGAGCCCTGCCCCGAATAGTCTGCATCAAAGATTATCTATGAATATTTCGGGGCCAATGTGGTCTTATTTAAAAGGTAAACCATGCCAGGTATATTCCGCACCTTTCGATGTTCGTCTTCCACGAAGATCTAAAGACGACCAGGACATTATCACCGTGCTTCAACCTGATATATGCGTAATCTGCGACCTGTCTAAAGTTGATAAACGTGGCTGCATAGGCGCACCGGATATTGTGGTAGAAATTCTTTCTCCGGGGAATAATACCAAGGAATTAAAAAATAAGTATGAAGCATACGAGGAAGCAGGAGTAAAAGAATATTGGGTTGTTTCTCCCCAGGATAAAACATTTCTTGTTTACACATTAATTGATAAGCATTACACTCCTTCCAGGCTAATGGTCGCCGGCGATGTTATTACAAGCCCGGCACTACCCGGATTCTCTTTAGATTTGACAGAACTGTTTGCAGAGTAACTAATTCACTTCTTCTCAAACCCAATAAAATCAGTTGACGGTATTTTATTAACACCAAGCTGCCTCAGCATCGTTACCAATTGCCCACGATGATAAGTGGAATGATTAAAAATGTGCATCAGCACAACATAAACAGGTTTTTTATTCGATTTCTTCTGGCGGTCGTAATATTGCAGCACATGTTGCAGCGCTTTATCATCATATTGTGTATCTACAAATGATGCCAGTACTCCTGATGTTTTTTGCCAGTCTTCACAGGCCTCTGCAAAAGTTCCTTTGAAATCGGGTGCGATCCATACGGGGTTTTCCGTTAGCTGCAGGCGCTGTAGCCAGATAAACTCAGCAGCCCATGTATGATAAACAGTGGAACGGATAGAAGGAAAACTGCTTAAAAGCTCTTTGTCAACCAGTTCTTCGTCTATTTCCAATAATATATCAATTATTCGTTTATTAGCCCATATATTATAATGGGCCAATTGAGATAATGTTTCCTTCATAGTATCTATTAACTTTGCCTGCAAATTTAATGGTCTTATAATGACTGAACATAATAAATTAATGGGTTTTGAAACTTTGTGTATACACGGTGGACATAAAACCGAGAGCAACAGGGCTCACCTCACGCCTATTTATGCCACAAGCACCTATGTATTTGATAGTGCAGAGCAAGCAGTGGCTATGTTCAAGGGTGAGGAAAAAGGATATATATATGGACGTTTTGGCAATCCTACAATCAATGAGGCAGAGGATAAGATAGCCATGATGGAAGCTTATGGTCTGAAAAATCAAAATGGGGAACCTTTGCAATTTAAGGCTATCCTTCACGCATCAGGCATGGCTGCTATTACTACTATGTTACTTAGTAATGTAAAAAGCGGCGAAAAGATCATTACACATCCCTCGCTATATGGTGGCACCCAGGAAATGATAGACAAGATCTTGCCAAGCCTTCATATTGGCACCATCATTATGGACCTTCATGACCTTGACAAAGTAGAACAGACCATCAAGACAAATAAGGACATCAGCATGATGTACCTTGAGACACCTGCCAACCCAACGCTGCAATGTATAGACCTCGAAGCCCTCGCATCTTTGGGTAAACAATACGGATTAACAGTGTGTGCAGACAATACTTTTGCTACTCCCTACCTGCAGCAACCCTTTAAATATGATGTGGATTTTGTGATGCATTCCACAACCAAATTTTTAAATGGACATGGCACTGCTATAGGCGGCATACTGATAGGCAGGGATATGGAGAAAATGAATGGTATTGTAACCAAGACACACCGCCTGCTGGGTGGTAATAGTAATGCTTTTGATGCTTTTGTACTTACCAATGGTCTGCGCACATTTAGCCTGAGGATGGACAGACATTGCAGCAATGCTATGAAAGTGGCCCAGTACCTTGACAAACACCCTGCTGTAACAAAAGTGAATTACCTGGGGCTTGAGCATCATCCTCATTTTGCAATAGCACAGAAACAAATGAAACATCCTGGCGCAATGCTGAGCTTTGAATTGAAGGGCGGATTCGATGCTGGTGTACAATTCATAGATAAGCTGCAACTTTGTACAAGTGCAGTGTCTCTTGGTACCTGTGACACACTTATATCTCACCCTGCATCTACTACGCATGTTGGTGTGCCAAGAGAAAAGCGATTGGAGTTTGGGATAAGTGATGGTCTTATCAGGATGAGTGTAGGGCTTGAGACAATTGAAGATATATTGAATGACCTGGAAAATTCTTTATCAAAATCATAAATATTTAATAGAGCATGCAAACCGCTTATGTTATTGATGCTATCCGCACACCTATTGGTAAATATGGAGGGAGCTTAGCAACCGTTCGTCCTGATGATCTTTTGGCGCACGTAATAAAAACTTTAATAGCACGTAATCCGAATATTGATCTGAACGTAATTGAAGATGTAATTGCGGGTTGTGCTAACCAGGCTGGTGAGGACAACAGGAATATTGCCCGTATGGCTGCGCTGCTTGCGGGATTACCTGTTACGGTTGGAGGCAACACCGTAAATCGTCTGTGTGCTTCAGGGTTGCAGGCAATTATGGATGCTTCCCGTGCTATTATGTGTGGAGACGGAGAAATATACATTGCTAGCGGCGTGGAAAGCATGACACGCGCACCCTTTGTAATGGGCAAAGCAGATTCTGCGTTTTCCAGGCAAACAGAAGTATTTGATACCACGATAGGCTGGCGTTTCATCAACAAGAAACAAAGTGACATGTATTATCCCTATACCATGGGAGAAACAGCAGAAAACGTTGCCGATCGCTGGAATGTAAGCCGTGAGGAGCAGGACCAGTTTGCCTTCAACAGCCAGGAAAAATATGCTGCTGCAGCAGCCTCAGGGAAATTTATCGACGAAATTGTTCCTGTAACAGTTGACCTAGGCAAAGGCAAAACAAATGTCTTTGCCGTTGATGAACATCCACGTCAATCTCCCCTGGCGAAGCTCGCTGAATTGAAACCTGCCTTTAAAAAAGGAGGAACAGTAACCGCTGCCAATTCAAGCGGAGTAAATGATGGCGCTGCAGCCCTGATATTAGCATCAGAAGAAGCAGTTAAAAAATATGGCTTGAAACCAATAGCCAAAATAAGGTCAATGGCTATAGCTGGCGTTGATCCTGCTGTTATGGGTGTAGGTCCGGTACCGGCATCTCTGAAAGCCTTAAAACGTGCCGGCCTGGAAGTTAGCGATCTTGACCTTGTAGAACTGAACGAGGCATTTGCATCTCAAAGTATTGCCTGCATCCGTGATCTTGGTTTGGAATCTGCACGCGTAAATGTAAACGGAGGCGCTATAGCAATCGGGCATCCATTAGGTTGCAGCGGTGCGCGTATCTCTACTACATTATTGTATGAAATGAAAAAACGTGGCGCTAAATATGGACTTGCTACCATGTGTATTGGCGTTGGGCAGGGGGCTGCGGTTATTTATGAAATGGTATAGAATGAAGTTCTTAATTTTAGCCATACTACTCCTAATTACTCAACCATGCATATATGGACAAAACTGTGCTTGCCTTGAATCCGGTTTCAGTAGTAAAAATGCTAAACCTTTAAAAGTATTTTCTTTTAGAAATGGAAAGCAGATCGCTATATGCGGCCTGGAAACTAAAAAAGATATTTATTCAGGGTTTGCTGTGCATGAATGTGGGCAACAAAATATAGTAGATGAATGGGGGGAGATTGAAGAGTGTAAAATTGAGAAAAGGGATAGTAGTCTATTGGTTGAGAAAATATACAATCTACCAATAGGAGAAAATTTCGAGTATATTAATACTCCTTTTCTTATTTATAATTTTTATTTTGTTAATAATAAGATTAATGAAGACTGTTACTTTAGAAAAGACATTCCAAAGTATTCCAAAGAACAAATTCAGGAAGTAGTAAAAAAAAATTATACCCTTAAAAAGGAAAACAGCGAAGCAAACCTTACAGAGGCATACATGCTTTTCTTGGCTTATGTTTCCGGCAGTAAGGAAGCGGAAAATCACTTTAAACAAATGGAAACAAAATATGGTCCATTTGACGGTCATTTTTCAGGAGAAATTAAAGAAGCTTGGAATTTTATTTACAATACCTATTTGAAATATAAATCAGGTAGTCATTTGAGTGAA
>CAIYVS010000151.1 GCA_903929655.1 uncultured Bacteroidota bacterium
CACTTATGTTGGCTACTTAGCTGGACATATTGGGCATTTGCTTGGATACAGCAATCCAGGGACGTACATATTTATCCCTCTCAAATATTGCCGTGTCAGTTATATTATTAAATCTTCTTTGTTGCAAACTAACTTTTTGTGTCTCCTCAGCAACATGGTCAGCATAATTTAACAAAGTAGTAAATATTTTTTCCTGCTTAAAAAGACTGTCTGGATTGTCGCAAAGCGTATTAATATAACTCGTAATCAACGGAGCGCAAGCATTTATAGTTATTCTAAAATCCTCCTCACTCATATGTGCGTGTTCTTTATGCATATAGTCATGAATTTCCTGGGGTGTTTTGAAAGGGGAGCTGTGAGAATCTAGCCGAGTTTGGTGGTATCTCTTGGAATGGGAAACCTAGTGGGTTATGGGGAAGCCCCGGCGATAAGTTATTATGATGTGACGGTTGAAAAAATGATCGAGAGCCTGAATGCAAAGAAAGGAGTAATAGAGCGTTATGCACTGATCGATATGAATCGTTTCTGGCATTTTCTGCATCATTTGTTGCCGGGACAGAATTTTTTGATCGCAGCACTAGATATTGCAGCTTGGGACCTGTTTGCGAAACTGAGACGAAAACCTATATATGAATTGCTGGGGCTGAAATGGGAAAATATACCGATAACAGATTATACTTTGGGCATGGGCACTATAGACGAGATGGTGAATAAAATGGCAGCCCAGCCCTGGCCGATATATAAAATAAAAGTGGGCTGCGCTGATGATATAGATATATTAAGGGCTTTGAGACAAAATACGGATGCACCCTTTAGAGTGGATGCTAATGAGGGCTGGACTTTTGATGAAGCAAAAAAGCTGCTGCCCGAACTGGAAAAACTGAATGTGAGGCTTGTGGAACAACCTTTGAAAAGGGAAGAAACGGAGGCCATGAAAGAATTGAAACAGTTATCCAATTTGCCCCTGTTTGCTGATGAAAGCTGCCGGACTGAGGACGATGTGAAGAAATGCGCTGAGGGGTTTGATGGTATTAATATAAAATTAACTAAGTGCGGAGGGATCACGCCTGCTGTAAGAATGATACAGGAAGCCAGGACATTGGGGCTTAAGGTAATGATAGGCTCTATGAATGAAAGTACCATCGGTTCTGCTGCTATTGCTAACCTGATGCCACTGATAGATGAGGTGGATGCAGACGGGCCTCTGCTGCTTAAAGAAGATGTGGCTGGAGGACTGAAATATGATAATGGTATTATTTCTTTAAGCGGGGGCAGCGGATTGGGAATACAATTTTGGGGAGAGAAGAGAGAAAAAATAAAAGCATAAAACTATTTTTGTCCATTCATGCACTTACAACAAAACGTTTCATTAAAGGCATATAATACATTCGGGATAGATGTAAGTGCGGAGTATTTCCTGGAACTTGGTGATGCTGCTTTGCTGGAGGAAATTGCTAATGATGCGGTATTATCAAAGCAGGTGCGTGCTTTGGGTGGCGGGAGTAATATATTGCTTAGCAAGGCTGTGAAGGGTTTGGTGGTTCATAACGCATTGAAAGGGGTGCATCTTGAAAAGGAAGACAGTGAGCATGTCTGGTTGAGGGTGGAAGCGGGGGAAATATGGCATGAACTGGTGATGTATGCCATTAGCAATGGCTGGGCAGGTATAGAAAACCTTGCACTAATACCAGGCACCGTGGGTGCAGCACCTATACAAAACATAGGTGCTTATGGTGTGGAGGCTAAAGAAACGATTGAAAGTGTGAACGCCTGGCATTGGAATGAAAAGATTTTTGTGAGTTATGCCAATGTGGAATGTAAGTTCGGGTACAGGGACAGCATTTTTAAAACGAGCTTAAAAGATAAAGTGTTTATCAGTTCTGTAATTTTTAAACTGAATAAGAAGCCTGTATTTCATACATCTTACGGGCCTATACTGCAGGAACTGGAGAAGATGAAAGTTACTGAGCTTTCTATAAAAGCTATTGCAGAGGCTGTTATAGCCATTCGCAGCAGTAAATTACCTGACCCTAAAAAAATTGGTAATGCGGGGAGTTTTTTTAAAAACCCGGCCATATCGGAGGCGCATTTTGAAATGCTTCAGACCAATTATCCTGATATACCTTGTTATCCATTTAGTGAAACAATGGTAAAGGTGCCCGCCGGATGGCTTATAGAAAAATGTGGCTGGAAGGGCTACCGGAAAGATGACATGGGTGTGCACGAAAAACAGGCTTTAGTACTTGTAAATTATGGCCATGCAAAGGGAGATGAAATATGGGCACTTTCGGGGGAAATCATGGAATCTGTGAAAGAACGATTTGGAATAAGTTTGGAAAGAGAGGTGCAGGTGTGGTGAGGAATTATCAGACATTTTAATTACCCTTAGTATAAAAGTTTTGGCCTAAATCTGCCCGTATTTCATAAAATTCCGTATTAAAGGACAGGCTATTGTTTCTGTATTCGATTAACATCCCCTACCCCATTCGACATGCAGATATCCTTCGAGAGAAAAGCTTAGAATGACAAAGCTATAGGTATGGTGGCTTTTCAGAAATTCTTTATAATTCCCTGTAACATTTTTTCAATAAGGCTCTCTAAAAGACAAACCAAACATAAAATATGAGACAGTTTGTTACATTACCACTCCTGCTTTTAACCCAGATTTTGCAGTTGAATAAAATCTGACAGCATGTCGTATTTTTAGGTATGAGTCTTCGCCATCAATATGTAGATCAGCCTGTAACCCCTTGGGGTGGTATGCAGGAGATGAAAAAGCTTATAGATAAAACGGGCATTAGCAAAAAGCTATTGGAATTAGGGTTACCCGAGGGCAAGAGTAACAATACGATTGATCCTGTAAGCATCATTGAAAGCTTTTGGGTTAGTATCTGGATA